>JADGNP010000300.1 GCA_017883425.1 Candidatus Sulfotelmatobacter sp.
CTTGTCCGCGGCAATCCAAACAAGCTGCAGGCCAACATGACCACCAGCAACGAACCGGGAATCTATATTCGCGGCGAATTCGGCGTGCGGATTGAAGACGACATGCACATCACCGAAAATGGAGCGGAGCTGTTCACGCCGCAGACTCGATCGCTGGAAGATCCGTTCGGAAAAAGCTGAGCCGCGATCTTCGGAAGCATCCCGGGCCGAACAAGGGCATCGTGTTTATCGGGGCACTGAGCCTCGCAGGCTCCGGCCTTTGACATCCGAAGCCACGCGGTAGAGCAGGATTGACGTACGCCTGAAAACCGCACTTCGCTCGAAATGACAATCGCGAGGAGAGGCTTCCCCTCTTGGACTCCTAGTGGCTAGGTGATTTCTCCGCGGCAACTTGCGCATATCCAGCAGGCACATTGAATTGAGACGAATCGATCGGGGCCGACGAGAAGCTGGCCAATTGCGTGTTCGACTCCATCAACACACTCTGCGTGGGCGTTGCGGCTTGGCCTGATTGCGATTGGTCCGGCGGTGGTTGGTCCTGATCTTTCTTCTTCTTGCCGAAGCCAAATCCACCGAGCTTGCTGGCAAGGGCTGAGGTGGCACTCTGCTTGGCTACATCGCCGGCACTGGGCATGACCGGCCCATCCGACGCGGGCAAGGGTGCTTCGGAGGCGGCGGGGAGAGGCTGACCATTCGCGGTCGATCCCATGCGCATCACCTGCATCACGGGTACGCCCTTCAGCTTGGACATCTCCTTCACCATTTCGGCCATGCCCTCGGCCGAACCGGGTTGCATCGCAGCCATCGATGGCTTGAACACGTCGCCGAAAACCATGCCCATCTTCCGTGCAAAGCGCTGGTTGAAGTCACGGACCTCGCCGTAACCAGGAATCTCCGGAGCCATCCACATGTCATTCGTGATGGCGAGGCTTCCCGTCTGTCCCGACTTTTGATCGGCGGCTTCCAACTGCATGGTGAGGATCGACTCTTTCGTCTGCAGTCCCGCGACGTTCTTGGTGGCGGCGGTGTTGCGCACGTTCACCTTGAAGTCCATCTTCGGCGGCGGGGCTTCGTTGCCCTGGGTTTGCGAGGGCTTTGCCTTGGCCTGCTCCTGCTTCGCCTTTTCCTGGGCTTCTTTCATCTGCTGCTTCATCTGCTCGAACGTCATTACGGTGTACTGCTTCTTCTTGTGATCTATGGTGGTAATGGTTTCCTTGTCGAGATCGACGATCTCCGTGCGGTCCGGATTGATGCGCGCCATGCGGTTGCCCTGGACCAGCACCGTCGAAGTGATGGGATCCATCGCCTTTTTGGCATCTTTGCTGAAAGCTCCGGCGAACTTCATCATGCCCACCAGGGCACCTCCGGTGATCTGGGTGGTTTCGTCGTAGCGGAAGTCAGCGAACGATGGGGTGGCTAACAGAGTGCACAAACCTAGCGCAATCCAGTTCCGAAAACTCATAGGACCTCCGTGCGACTGCATAAGCCTGTCGCGGACAACAGCGCTTGGAACATAATTTGTGACCTGCAATGAACGTACTGTGCAGGCTTTCGCAGTGAAACAGCGTTCCCACGTCCCCCCGAACCCTAGAACCGCAGTTTGTTCAAATACTCGTAGCTGCTGGTGATGCTCTCGAACGGATTCGCGGGCTTGTCGTGCTCGACGATGTAATGCTTGATCCCCGCCTTTTCGGATTGCGCGAAGATTTTCTTCCAGTCGAGGATGCCGCTGCCGACCGCGGTCATGTCGTTCATCGAATCGCCGAAGTCCTGGCCTCCGGCCGTGGTGACTTTCGGGAGTTTCTTCATGTCTTTTACGTGGACGAGCGGAAAACGTCCGGGATTGCTGGCAAAGTACTTGAGCGGATCAGCGCCGGCGACGGTAATCCAGCAGAGATCGAGTTCCATCTTCACCAGTTTGGCGTCACATTCTTTGAGAAGCTCATCATAGGGAAGCTTGCCTTCGACCGGAAGGAATTCGAACCAGTGATTGTGATAGGCGAACTGCATGCCGGCTTTGTTGGTCTGCTCGCCGCAGTGGTTGAATTTCTCGGAGGCCTTCTTCCAGATGTCGGGAGACTTGCGGAGTTCCTCGGGAATCCAGGGGCAGACGATGTATTTCAGGCCGATGGCCTTGGAGGTTTCGATGACGGAGGGAAACTTGTCGTCGAGTTCGTCGTATTGCACGTGGGTGGCGGGCGCAGTAAGACCGTTCTTGTCGAGGACGGCGCGGACCTGCTGGCCGGTACGGCCGAAATATCCGGCGAATTCCACTTCCTTGTAGCCGATCTTTGCGACTCTGGCGATGGTGCCTTCAAAATCCGCTTTCATCTCGTCGCGCACGGTGTAGAGCTGCACGCCGATTTTTTCAATTTTGTGATCGGCCGCGGCCCATCCAAGACGACTGGTGAACAGAGTGGCAGCAGCGGCGGCGGTTGCGGTTTCGAGAAAGGTGCGGCGGTTCATGGCATGCAAACTCATGATGACGTTCCTCCGAATGCTCCGCTGGGGGCGGAAGTCGAATCCGAGAGCATTATACGCGGGAGGAGAGCTTGGGGCGTGACTTACGAAGATTGAGCAAAAATATTAGGACTACGGAGAACGCAGACATGGAAGGCAAGAGGACGCGAAGATGGCTAGTGTTTCCGCTTGCCGGTCCTCACCGACAAACCAGTCGAGCTGCGCTCGACCGGACAGCCGAGGGCGGCTGTCCCCACACAACACGCGTCCTCTCGCAAACGTTGCCTTTGCTTTAATCCTTCACGACTTGCAGGTTATTGGTCACCGAGAAGATTCCGGAAACGCCATTGGCGCGCATACCGGCGAGATTCTTATCGCCCTCGCTGTCCACGACGCCCTCCAGGGTCACACGGCCATTCTTGACGATTATTCGGATGGGCTTCTGCACGCCCAGTGCATACTTCTGCAGTGACGGGTATTGGTAGATCGCAAGGAACAGCCGCTGGCGAAGCCGGTCGTCCATAGGGGATGTAGGAAGAACTTCAATCTGGTTATCGACCTTCTCGACGCCTTCAATATGCTTCACGGCGTTCTCGGCGTCGGACTTGAGGGTGGGGCGCACGACTTGACCCAGCAAGGTGATGTTGTAGCCTTCCACCTTGTAGGCGATGTTGTCGAAGACCCCAAAGTAGGGGAGCATCAGCAGTTCGTGGCGGACCTCTTTGGTAATCCGCTCCTGGGATTTGGCGGAGGGTTGGTCGCGCTGAGCGTCTTGGGCGGCGCCCAGGGTGACAAGCACAAGCAAACTGGCGAGCAGAACTGGCAACCGGTGTTTCATGTGTGGTCTCTCCTTGCGGACGAAATTCCCAGTATCTGGAAGAGTCTACTCCTGGAGAGGGTCGATTTACGATACGGGGGATGCCGTATGCGGTCGACTTGCGGTTGCCGTGCAACAGTCGACCAGTGCGGCGAGCAGGCCCGGCGGAGGTGCCGAGAACCGCTCGCCCGCACCAGTGTCCATCCGGTGCCTAAGCTATAACGCTGACGCCACTGCCCTGCGCCACGGCAGTGGGCTGCGCACCGGTATTGCCTGCAGCCGATGCCGGAGACGCTCCGCTAAGAGTCACCACGGCGGCCGGCGACGGTTCGGGTCTGTGCTGACGGAGAAAGGTGCTCATCAGTTGGCCGAAGGCCTGCTTCGCGCCAGCCAGGTCTCCGGATTGGAGGGCCTGACCGATGGCGTCGAAATCGTGCTGACGCTGGTTTACCTTGAATGCATCCCCGTTGGCGAACGGGCCGTTTTGGCCCAGACTGTGGATGGCGCCGAATACCTGCTGCGCGCCAGCAAGGTCTCCGGACTGGAGCGCATGGCTGAGTTGCTTCAGATCGGAGTTGCGCTGGAGAAAGTACGAATGCAAATCCAGGTGAATCGAACTTGTGGGAACTGCTGCCGTTGACATAAGTCTCTCCTAAGAATCGCTGCCATACTGCAATACTAAAAACCTGATCGGCAGGGGCTGGAGGAACTTTAGGCAAGGCTTCAACTCGCCGCTTGAGACAAAACAAAGAAAACCACAGAGGACACAGAGATCACAGAGGACGAACAGAGAGTCTCGGCATTCTTGGTCTACGCTTCCGTGAGCGCTAGTTTCAGATCCCGGCCGCGATCCAGCAGGCGAATATCGGCGCAGTTGTTCAAGATCCAGTCGCCGCCAGCTTCCCGCAAGGCAGATTCCTGAACCGTAGTCTTGAAGGCGATGACCTTCGCTCCTGCGGCCTTACCCGCGCGGACTCCGGCGGGAACATCTTCGAGGACAACGCATTCCGCCGGAGGAAATCCGAGGATGGACGCGCCTTTCAGGTAGGGCTCGGGATGCGGCTTGCCGTGGGTAATGTCGTTGGCGGTGATCAGTGTTTTCGGCAGCGGCAGACCGGCAGCTCGGATGCGGACTTCAGCCAGAGGGCGGGTACACGACGTTACGATGGTCCAGCGGCCATCGGGCAGGCTGGCGAGCAAATCGAGCGCTCCGGGGAGCGGGACGACGCCTTCGAGGTCTTCGATCTCGCGGCGTTCGACCTCGCGGTTCTCGGCTTCATGATCGGCGTTCGGAAGGTATTCGCGCACCGTCGTGAGACTGGGGCGGCCGTGGGCACGGGCAATGACCTCCTCGGGATTAAATCCGTGTTCGATGGCCCAGCGGCGCCAGACGCGCGCGACCGCGGGAGTGGAGTTGATGAGGACTCCATCCAGATCGAAGAGCAGAGCGGCGCAGTGGATTTGGGTCATAGGGTCAGGCCAGATCTCTCGCCGCTACCATGTCCTGCGGATAGGGTGGGCCTCGGTGTTGAAAACCACCTTGCCCAGGTCAAGGGTCTCCGGCGGGGCGAAGAGCAGGTACAAATACTTGAGGGTCTCGGCGAAGAAGAAGCTTTCCATCTCGTCCGTTTTGGTTTTCTTTTCAACGCTGCTCAGGGCAGCATAGCCAACGTCGGTGCGGCAATATTTCGTCAGGCTGTCGAAAAATGTTCGCCCCATTTCGCGGTAACGCGGGTCTTTTTTGAAATGGTAGAGGTAATAAGCCGACTCGATGATCTCCGGACGCAGCTCGTATCCCTCGTAGGTAATCTTCATCGTCGTGTAGTTGATCTCCTCCGGCTCGATGCCGAAGGTCGTCCACATCTTGTACGCCGAGTCTTCCAGTTTCCGGGCCCGATCGAGATCGCCGGATAAAGCGAGCGTGCCGGGAAAGAACGCGTCCAGCGCTCCAAAGTCAGTGCCCGTACGGGCGCCGGTATTCATGTTCGCCTGGCCGTACCAGAAGCCGGTCGGCGCCTGGTCGGCGAGGTATTTATTCACCGCCTTGATGCTCGACCTCCACATGCGCTCGCAGTCTTTGTCGTCGAACAGCAGCCAGGCTTTCAGCAGGTACTCGTAGTAGGAGTCGATGCCTCCGCTGATGTGGCTGACGGGATCGGTCCACTGGCCGGTCTTCACGTTGATGGTCGAGCCGACCAGCCCGATGGGCGAGCACCGGTTGTAGAGCTCGACCAGAGCACGCTTGGCTTTCTCATAGTAGATGGGCTTCCCGGTCAGCTTGCTGAGCGTGCCAAACTCGATCAGCAGCGTACCGACCTCGGCGGGGTTCGTGACCTCGCCGCGAACGGCGCCGGTTTTCAGGTTGACATTTACATAGGGCATTCCCGTCGGAGAATTGAAGGCGGGCAACAGCCGCGTGCCCAGATCGTCGGCCAGCGCCAGCAAACGCTTGTCGCCGGTCAGTTGGTAGCTGCTGAGCAGTCCGCCCAACAGGCGGATCGTGACTTCGAAATTCTTGACGTAAATATCGCGATCGAACGACAGGTTCTTGACGATGTACTCGCGGGTCTGAACCGCCTCGTCGTTCATGCCCATCAGGATCATGGTGTCCAGAGCATCAACGGGGGTCATGAGCAGGGGCACGCCATACCAGTCGTGATAACTCTTGCTCAGTGGCTTAAGTGCGTCGTGCCCCCAAGCGTATTGCTTATACCCTTGCCAGGCGTGGCGGAACTCCTGGCGCACGCGTTCCGCCATCTCGGCATCGCTTGGGGTCTGTGGGCCGGCTGTCGACTGCGGCAGTGCCGCGGAGGCGTTCGGGCTGGGGCTCGTCTGTGTAGTTTGCGCCGCGCTGAAATGAAGCAGTGCAAGGATCAGACAAGGAAATACAAGCTTCGACAGATACGTCGTTCTCATGGTGGTGTGGGAGCGATTGTAAACCAGGGGGGAAACGGGGTCGGGGTGATCAACGAGCGTAAAGGCGATATTACGTCAATTGACGTTCCATGTGGGCAACGGATGTTTACCGAGTGTAGAATCCAGGCGACCTCGCGGTTCAAAGCATTGAATTAGGGGTGCCTTATGAAAGCCACGTCCCTTCTACTTCTGGCACTGTGTCTCTTTTCCAGTGACGCTCGTTCGCAAAGCCCCTTCGACGGTACTTGGATTATTGATGCCGGCAAAAACGAAAACCTCGCGTCCGAAAAACCGAGGGTGCTTTCTGTCGCGGATGGAGTGTTTCGCGAGGGTGATAGGCAAATCAAGGCCGATGGCTCTGATCAAAGGGTTCCTGCCACCGGGTATTGGGATACAGTCAGTGTTCGTATCGTGGACGATCGTACGGTCGAGGTAATTTCCAAAAAGGCCGGGAAACCGATGTTCAGCGAAACGGACACCCTTTCAGCGGATGGCAACACCTTGACGCAGGTGGTGAAAGACACAACTGAGGCTGAGGCGGTTACCTTCGAGAGTGATTTTAGACGTATCGCGCCCGCTCCTGTGGGCGCCCACGCTCTCTCAGGCTCGTGGCAGGTCTTCAAGCTGAGCCGATCGGAGAACAGTACGGTCA
>JADGNP010000301.1 GCA_017883425.1 Candidatus Sulfotelmatobacter sp.
ACAACCAAGGGGGGTTTTCAAACAGAACCAGTTCGGTGGCAGTTTGGGCGGACACATTGTCAAGGACAAGTTGTTCTATTTTGGTTCCTATCAGGGCACCCGCCAACGGAATGGCATTGCGGCCGGCCTCTGTGCCAGCACCGTGGACTCACCTCCACTGACCAACGATCGAACCCGCGCAGGATTGGGCGCGCTCTTTTCCGGCCCGACCGAGGGTGGCATCGCTGCCGACGGCTCTAATATTAGCGACCAGGCGTTGGCTCTTCTCAATCTGAAGTTGCCGAATGGAAACTTCGTGATTCCGACGCCTCAAACCGTCAATCCCGATAATGATTTCTTCCTGCAGGGCCAGTCCGCGTTCAGCCAATCCTGTCCCTTCACGGAAAATCAGTTCCTGGTCGATGCCGATTATTTGCAATCGGCAAAGAGCAGCCTCTCCGGCAGTTTCTTGTTCTCCAACACGAGTCAGAGCGCGACCTTGGCCATCAATGGAAATATCGCGGGCGGCGGCGTACCTGGTTCTCCAGGGACGACCCTTAACCAATATCGAGTCTTCTCGCTTATCCATCGCTACAGCTTTTCTTCCAATTTGATCAACCAGGCGAGCCTTGGCTTTCACCGGTTGGTCGGAAATCTGGTACAGACCGTGCCCTTTAAGTTCTCCGATATCGGTGTGACCGTGCCCGCGTTTGAAGACTCTTTCCCTAACGTTGGCGTGTCTGGATCGTTCCAAATCGGTGGCAACGGACAAGGACTCAAACTGGCCCAAAACGCCTACAACTTCTCCGATGCTATTTCCTGGACCCGCGGGCGACACTCGCTGCGCGTCGGTGGCGGTATTGAACGCTCGCAGGTCAACCAGGTGGGCTTTCATTTTATAGCGGGCGTACAGTTTCCCGATTATGAGGAGTTTCTGCTCGGAACTGCGAGTTTTGCGCTCGATCTTCCCGGCCTGTTCGATCGATATTATCGCACCTGGGACGGCAATCTATATGCGCAGGACAATATCAAGATAACGTCGAAGTTTAACGTGAATCTCGGACTTAGGTATGAGCGCCTCGGCGACCTGGGCGATACGCTGGGAAGAAATTCGAGTTTCGATCCGCTTCAGGCGGACCACACCGGCGCGGGCAGCCAGGCAGGGTACGTGGTGGCCTCGAATTTCTCCGGTGGAGATCTCCCGCCTGGAGTCATACGATCGTCAAATGAAGCAGCCACGAACGGCCTGGGCCAAAACACCTGGGGACCGCGGGTCGGTTTCTCCTGGCAGATGCCCGGCTCGGACCGGGTCGTACTTCGCGGAGGCTATGGCATCTTCTATTCACGAACCACGGCGCAGCCCATTTTTCAGGAATTAACCTCGCCGCCATTCGGGCAGATCCGCCAACTGCAGATTGGGATTCCATTCGCCAATCCCTTCCCCCCGGCGCCGGTGATACCTTCATTCCCAGCCTATTCCCTGGAGACCTGTCCTTTCGCTTTCTCCGGTAGTTGTGTTTTTTTCGCCAACGTTGCGGTCAATGTCAAGCCCCCAACCATCCAGCAGTACAGTCTGGAGACTCAAGTTGCTCTGGCGCATAATTTTGCGCTGGAAATCGGCTATCAAGGCGCCCGCGGCACCAAGCTGCTGGAAGCGCGTTCGTTCAATCAGGCCCTCCCGGCAAGCGTTTCCAATCCGGTCAACGGGGCGACGGACAACACCATCTTTAATGTCACGCAGCGCAGCCCGGTGCCGGGTATTTCTACCTCAGTGTTACAAGAGGGTTCCAGCGGTGCTTCCTGGTACAACGGACTCGCAGTGAGTCTGAACAAGCGTATCAGCAAAGGCCTCCAATTCCTTGCTTCTTACACTTGGTCGAGTTCGTTAGGAACCAGCCAGAATTTCGCCACCGGGACCCAGTTGGGAGGCGTGGCCACCGGCGATCAGAATCATCCCCGGGCAAGATACGGTTGGGATCAGTTTGTTCGACCGCAGCGTTTTATTCTCAGTTGGGTATACCAGTTCCCAGCGTTCGATCATCGTTCATTTGCGATGCGGAAGGTTTTGGGAGGATGGTCGGTGGCCGGTGTGACCACGATTCAGTCTGGGCAACGCCTCACTGTGACCGCTACTAGCGCGCAAAACGTGTTTGGAACGCTTTCTGACCGCGCGCCTGCCTCCGCATCGGGATGCGGTACCCACTTCGTCAATTCCGGCACCGTGCAAAACAAGCTCAGCAACTACATTAACAAATCATGTTTTGATCTCGACAATTACGCCGTAATTGGAGACGATGGAATAGGAACCGACTTCGGCAATAGCGGAATTGGCGAGGTCACCGGTCCGGATCAGAACAACTGGGACCTGAGCTTGCAGAAGGCCACTGCGCTGAGTGAAAGAGTGCAGCTGCAGTTCCGGTCGGACTTCTTCAATGCGTTCAATCATGCGCAGTTCGCGAATCCAGATCTCAATCTCGGTCTAAGCTTTCCGGCATTCGGAGCAAGCGCGCCCAACGCAGGCTTTGGCACCATAACGACTACCAGTACAAACCCGAGGGTTTTGCAGCTCAGCCTGCGACTGGTTTTCTAGTGACGGAAATTCCAGGTACCGGCCGGCCTTGTCTCCTGGTTGCTGATCGGACCTCACGACCAGATCCGCGCCGAGTCTTAGGGAAGAAGGACCTGACTCGCTGACGCGCGCCACTTCAGGATATGTGGCGTATTTGCGTCCACCGCCGCGTTCGCGATATTTGCAGCACGGAATCCCGGGCAGGCACATGACTTCAACTGCGACTTCGGGATGAGTTCGAAAAGTGTTTGAAGGACTTGTTCGCGGCGAGGAGTTCGAGTTGCACTTCGAATTCGCGACGCATGTGTGAGAGAGCTATGAAGATTGAGATGATCACTCTACGCGAGCTCCGCATGCGTCTTAGATCGCCGTTTGAGACCAGCTTTGGCATCACGCAAGAGCGCAGAATTCTACTGGTTGAGATTGTTGCCGACGGCATCAGTGGTTGGGGCGAAGTCACCGCAATGGAAAGCCCATTCTACAATTCCGAGACCACAGATACGGCTTGGCATGTAATTAGCGATTACCTTACACCACAACTCATCGGCAGGGATGTCGCCAGCGCCGTCGACGTACCCGCACTATGGGCAGGAGTTCGTGGACACGAAATGGCCAAGGCCGGCGTCGAGAACGCCCTTTGGGATGTCGAAGCCCAACACAAGGGATTGCCATTGTCCACGTTGCTGGGCGGTAGGCGCCAGGAAATTACTTGCGGCGTTTCGATCGGCATCTGCGAGACTCCGCAATCGTTGACCAGGAAGGTGGAGGAAGAAGTTCGCTCCGGATACCAACGCATTAAGTTGAAAATCAAGCGGGGAAAGGATTTTGTGTTCGTCGCCGAAGTTCGAAAGGAGTTTCCTGACATTCTCCTCTCGGTTGATGCCAACTCCGCGTATGACCTCACAGATAGCTCTCACCTGAAGACTCTTGATCAATTCAATCTGCTGATGATTGAGCAGCCGCTGCAATGGGACGAGATCCATGCACATGCGAAGTTGCAGAGCATGATGAGCACAGCGATTTGTCTTGATGAGTGCATCACTAATTCCAGGCATGCTAACACTGCCATCGAACTGGGGGCGTGTCGCATTATCAATATCAAGCTGGGACGGGTCGGAGGGCACTACAGCGCACAGCAGGTACATGACGTGTGCCGGGAACACGCGATTCCGGTGTGGTGTGGAGGAATGCTCGAGTCCGGAATCGGCCGCGCCCATAACATCGCGATGTCGACACTGCCAAACTTTACTCTGCCCGGCGACGTGTCGGCCAGCCAGCGATACTGGCATGAAGACATAATAGATCCGGAGGTTGAGGTAACCCCGAATGGGACCATCCGGGTACCGCGCGTTCCCGGCCTGGGATTCACAGTAAAACGAGCCTTTATCGATCGACTGACGGCCCGGTCCAAGAGTTGGAAGGAAAATCACGCGGTGTCAATAGGCGCATCTGACAAAACGTTCGCTTACGACAAGTAAGGCACCTCGCCTTCGGAACTGTTCCGATTCGAGTCCTAACGCGACCCAGTCGTCCTCAGCGGCAAGCGCCAACCGACTCAGCTTTCCGCGTCCAGTAGACTACGATGGTCTGAAGGGTATTCAAAAAGAAACCGGCGAAGACACAGCTTTGACAGATACCGCAGACGAAGGAGTAGCCATGCTGGGCAACTGGTTCCGGGCATTCGCCACCACAGTATCAATCCTGCTATTTGTCGGCATAGCCACGCCGCCGATCGCGAATTCGTCGATTTTGTCTTTCTCTACGCAAGTTAAACCACTGGAAGCGGAGCCTCAGAGCCTGACCAGCAGCACTTATGATGTGATCATCAAGAATGGAAGGATCATCGACGGGGCCGGGAATCCATGGGTCTCAGGCGATTTGGCCATCCAAGGGGATCGGATCGCAGCGATAGGGAGATTCGACGGCGCCAAAGCCAAGCGAGTTATAGACGCCTCAGGTATGGTGGTTTCCCCAGGTTTCATCGATATGCTCGGGCAATCGGAAATGGCGCTGCTGATCGACAATCGCGCGTTGAGTAAGCTGTCGCAAGGAATCACGACCGAGATTACCGGAGAAGGGGCCTCGATTGCTCCTCAAGATGCGTTTACTCTCTCCGCTCTCGCGCCCGAACTCGATCACTACCACCTGAAAGTTGACTGGACGACGCTCGATGGCTACTTCGCAAGACTTGAGAAAACAGGAACACCGCTGAATATTGGCACCTATGTAGGCGCGGCGCAGATTCGAGAGGCAGTTCTGGGCGATGCGGATCGCGCGCCGACCTCTGAGGAGCTTGAGACGATGAAAGGCCTGGTGGCTCAGGCAATGCAGCAAGGGGCCTTCGGACTCTCCACCGCTCTCATCTATCCGCCAGGCCACTACGCCAAGACTGACGAACTAATTGAATTGGCAAAGGTAGCCGCACACTATGGCGGTATCTATGGCACACATATGCGCAGTGAGGGAAAAGCTGAAATCGCCGCCATCGCGGAAGCACTGCGCATAGGCCGAGAAGCACATTTACCCGTTGAAATCTTTCACCTGAAAGTAATTGGAAAGCGCCGATGGGGGTCGATGCCAAAGTTAGTAGCCATAATCCAAGCAGCACGAGACTCGGGGCAGGACGTATCCGCGGACATGTACCCCTACGTTGCCGGCGCCACCTCGCTGGCGGCCAGTTTGCCACCGTGGGTGGCAGAAGGAGGGCTAGATAAACTTCTCGAGAGACTGCACGATCCTGTCACGCGCTCAAAGGTCAAGCGTGAAATGAGTGTCGAGCAGCCTGCCTGGGAAAATCTCTTCCTCGACAGCGGTGGCCCAACCGGAGTTCTCGTAGCGGGTATCGAAAGTGTGCAACTCAAGAAGTTTGACGGTCAGACGATCGCGCAGATTGCCAGTGAACAGAAGAAACAACCTCTGGATGCGCTAATAGATCTTGTCGAAAAGGATCGAGCTCAAACTGGAGCCATTTACTTTATTGCCGATGAAGACGATCTACAGTACGGCCTCAAACAGCCTTGGACCAGCCTTTGCCTTGACGCCAGCGAGGAATCGCTGGATGGGCCCTTGTTTGAACCACATAACCATCCGCGCGCCTATGGATCGATGCCGCGTTTCCTGGGCCATTATGTCCGCGATCTTCACATGCTTTCTCTGGAACAGGCGATTCGAAAAATGACTTCACTTCCTGCGCAACGAGAGCGCTTGCGAGAGCGAGGCTTCTTGCAAGAAGGATACTTCGCCGATATTACGATTTTCGATCCGGGTAGCATCCGGGATCGGGCAACTTATAAAAATGCTACCCAGATATCGGAAGGGGTGAAGTACGTATTTGTTAACGGCCAGCTCGAATTCGAAAATGGACGGCTAACCGGAGCCGCAGGCGGCAGAGCTCTGCGAGGTCCTGGGTGGAAACAACCAGATTGAGGTAGATGGTCGGTCGAAGTGATGTGAGTCTCCGAGTGCCTCTCTCGAACCGCACCTCACGCTTGTTTCCTGTGCTTGTTTCCGACTTGGTCTTCTTCCGTCGATTTCGGAGAGTACCATCGTGTCCTGAATCCCTGCTCTTTCCGGCGCAAGACAGCGAGAGATCTCTGCGGCCTGATTTGCGCACAAGCCGTGATGAGCGTATTGATGAAAGCCAATGGTGCTACATAGGACCCGTGAAACGAAGGATTGGCAATAGACGCAATCCAAAAGGAATCACAGAAGCGGGCAATCGGACTCTTCTCGCTGTCGGTGATTCCGAACGTCGGCACACCGTTCTTATGCGCGATGAGCACCGCCTCTACAGTGTCTTGCAGGCACCGGCCAAAGCTTATGGCGAGGAGCTGGTCCTTTGGTCCGAGTAGAAGGACCTTCTGATGCAGGTTCCCTGCGGAACCGATTGGGGCCTCCGCATCCAACCCAATCGAAACCAAGGCATAGGCCAAAATATTGGAGAGGAAAGCAGCAAAGTCAATTCCCACCACCATAACTCGCCGGGCTCGTTGAAGCCGTCGAGCCAAATCCGCTACCCGGGAAACATCCATATTCGAACGCAAGGCGTGCAGATTGCGCTCGTCCATTTCGAGACTGTGGTGAATGCGATCAGAGATACTCCGTTTCTCGCGTGTAATGGACTTCATCACTGTATAAGGAGTGATTCGGCTGATGAAGTGTGACCTCAGGTCGGCAGCGAAATCGGCGAAGCGGTCGTAGCCGAGTGCCTGAACGGTCCGCACAATCGTTGCAGTATCTACCTCGTAGTGCCTCGCAAGGGCACGGCA
>JADGNP010000302.1 GCA_017883425.1 Candidatus Sulfotelmatobacter sp.
TTCATCTCCGACAAGGCTGAGTTCACTCCGAAAAGCGTGCAGACCTTCAAGGAGCGTGTCACGCTCGTCTATCGCATCAAGATCGACGCTGAGAATCCCAACCACGAGCTCAAACCTGGGATGCCCGCCGACGCGGAGATCCCGTTGAATTCGAGCAGCACTTCGACACAATGACAGCGGCAGTGCAACCCGCGCTCACAATCCGCGGACTGACCAAGAGCTTTCCGGGGATTCGCGCCGTGGATGGCGTATCGTTCGACGTTTACCCGGGAGAGATCTTCGGACTCGTTGGCCCTGATGGGGCAGGCAAGACAACGACTCTGCGAATGCTTGCGGGCGTAATGCCGCCCGACCAAGGTTCGGCGACAGTGGCCGGCTCCGACGTCGTGCACGATCCGGAAGCCGCCAAACATGATCTGAGTTACATGCCGCAGCGCTTTGGCCTGTATGAGGATCTGACGGTTGACGAAAACATCCGCTTCTACGGCGACTTGTTCGGCGTAAGACCAAATGAGCAGCGGGCGCGCTCGGCCCAACTGTTGGACGCTGCCGGCATGAGCGAGTTCCGCAAGCGGCTAGCGGGAAAACTCTCCGGCGGTATGAAGCAGAAGCTCGGCCTGGTCTGCGCGCTGATTCACCACCCAAAAGTGATTCTGCTCGACGAGCCCACGACCGGGGTGGATCCCGTATCGCGCCGTGACTTCTGGCGTATCCTCTACGACCTTATTGCTGAGGGTGTCGCCATTCTGACCTCCACCGCCTACCTCGACGAAGCGGAACGCTGCCATCGGGTAGCGCTCATGCACCAAGGCAAACTGCTTTTCCTGGACACGCCAGCCAAACTGAAGTCGGGATTTTCCAAAGGTGTGCTGGCAATTCTCTCTTCAGATGCCCGGCGGATGAAGGAGGAGTTGGAAAGAATTGAGGGTATCTCCAGCCTGGTGCTTACGGGCGATGGAGTACACGTGGTCATCGAAGATCCTGTCCGTCGAATACCGCAGATCAAGGCGCAACTCGTCTCTGCGCAAGTTCCATTCAGCGAGATGCGCCAGGTGGTGCCCACAATCGAAGACCTGTTTGTCGATGCCGTGACGAGCGGCCGCAGTGGGGGGCAGGGATGAACAACGATGCCCGGTCCGTGGTGGTGGAAGAGCTGGTCAAGCGGTTCGGCGACTTTACCGCCGTCGATCACATCAACCTGGAGACGCGAAAGGGGGAGATCTTCGGCTTCCTCGGGCCCAACGGAGCCGGCAAGTCTACGACCATCCGCATGCTCTGCGGGTTGCTGACGCCGACCTCGGGCCGCGCCATTGTCGCCGGCTACGACGTGGCGCACGATCCCGAATCGGTGCGGCAAAACATCGGATACATGTCGCAACGGTTTTCGTTGTACAACGATCTACGGGTGATCGAGAACCTGCGACTATTTGCAGGTCTATACGACGTTCCGCGAAGTCTGGTGGAAGAGCGCATCGCTTGGGCGCTGGAGATGGCTAACCTCAGGGGCCAGGAAAAGCTGATCACCGGCACTCTGCCGGGAGGATGGAAACAACGACTGGCACTGGGCTGTGCGCTACTGCACCGTCCGACCATTATCTTTCTCGACGAACCGACGTCAGGTGTTGACCCGATCTCGCGCCGCCAATTCTGGGACCTGATTCACCGCATGAGTGGCGAAGGTGTCACAGTCTTTGTCACAACCCATTACATGGAAGAGGCGGAGTACTGTAACCGCCTTGCCATGATTTACCGCGGCAGGATGGTCGCCCTGGGTACACCGACCGAGCTGAAACAGAAGTATATGAAAGGAGAACTCTTGCTTGTCGAGTGCGAGCCTCTGGGCCCAGCAGTCGAAGCCCTGGGATCCGCGCCGGACGTCGTCGATGCCGCCGTCTTCGGCAATGCGCTTCACCTGGTGGTTGGCAACGCGGAAACAGCGATTCCTGCAATCACGGAGTTCCTGCGCAAACGTGAAATGAACGTGACCAGCGTCGAGAAGATCCAGCCGAGCTTGGAGGATGTGTTCGTCTCGATTACGAGCGAGCATGATGCCTCAAGAAAAGTGGCGGTGCACGCGTGAATCCCAAGCGGCTGGCAGCGATTGCGGCGAAAGAAATCATCCAGATCCGGCGCGATGTGCGCAGCCTCATCATCGTTGTCCTGATGCCTGCCATCCTGGTTCTGCTGTTTGGCTACGGCGTGAATCTCGACCTGAAACATTTGCCAGTTTACGTCTTCGATCGCGCCGGGTCCCAGGCCAGCCAAGACCTGCTGAAGCGCTTCCAGTCCAGCAACTACTTCAGGATTGTGGGAGTGGCCAATTCCGATCCTGAACTCGCACGAGCTATCGATAGCGGCAAGGCGACCCTGGCGATCATCATTCCCTACGATTTTTCCGAACGGCTGCATGATGGAGGCCCGGTGGAGATTCAGGCAATTGTTGATGCCAGCGATGACAACACAGCGAATCTGGCGGTGGGATATGCACAGGGTGTGCTGCAAGGCTACTCCTCGGACCTGCAGGTGGAATGGCGGGAAAGGCGTGGACTTCCACGACAGTTTGTACCGCTCTCCACGGAGGTTCGCACCTGGTTCAACGAAGACCTCGAAAGCAGTGCCTTCATCGTTCCTGGCGTGCTCGCGCTGGTGATGTCGGTAATTGGAGCCTTTCTCACGTCGCTGACTGTGGCGCGGGAGTGGGAGCGGGGAACCATGGAGCAGTTGATCTCCACGCCAGTCACCGCTCTGGAGATCATGCTCGGCAAACTGCTGCCCTACTTCGTGATCGGCATGGTTGATGTAGGGTTGTCCACTGCTCTGGCCGTTTACTGGTTTCGCATTCCTTTTCGCGGAACCATGGCCACACTGTTTCTCAGTTCGGCGCTCTTCCTGATTGTCCTGCTCTTGTTGGGATTCTTCATCTCCGTAATTGCGAAGACGCAACTGGCGGCGAGCCAGATCGCGCTCATCGCGACGTTTCTCCCGGCATTTCTGCTTTCGGGATTTCTGTTCGCCATCGAGCAGATGCCGGTATTCATCCAGTACGTGACGCGCGTGCTGCCGGCGCGCTACTACGTCTCGGCGCTGAAGAAGATCTTCCTGAAAGGTACGCCGCTGGAAATGCTCTACGCCGATCTACTACCGCTCGTGGTGTTCGCCTTGCTGCTAGTTCTGCTGACTACGCGGGCGTTCAAGAAGAAGCTCGCTTGAGAGGGATGCGATGCTGGCACGCCTGAAACAGATGCTGATCAAGGAGTTCATCCAGGCATTGCGCGACAAGCGCACGCGGTTCATCCTCTTCGGCCCGCCCATCCTTCAGATGCTGATTTTCGGTTACGCGGCGAATTTCGAGATCCACCACGTTGCCACCGCGATACTCGACCTTGACCACTCGCAAGAGAGCCGAGAGTTGGTCTCACGTTTCTCCTCGAGTCCTTATTTCGACGTCCGCCGCCAACTGACCGACCGCAACCAGATCGTTGACCTCATCGATCGGGGTGAGGTTGTCATCGCGCTGCAGATTCGACCTGGCTTCGCGGAGAATCTGCGGAAAGGGCAGACCGCATCGCTGCAGGCCATCCTCGACGGCACCAACTCCAATACGGCGCTCATCGCTTCCGGCTACGTTACGCAGATCGCGCAGGGCTTTGCGCAGGATTATCAGCGCGATCGGATGCAGAGGACTGCTCCCCAGTTCGTCAAACTCGTGCCAAGCGTCGAATTGCATCAGCGGCCCTGGTACAACGCCGACCTGAAGAGCCGCTGGTTCTTTGTTCCCGGAGTAATCGGCAGCCTGACACTGGTGCTGGTGACGACCCTGACCGCGTTTGCGGTTGTCCGCGAGCGCGAGATCGGTACTCTTGAGCAGATCATGGTCACACCGATTCGCCCATGGGAATTCATCCTGGGTAAGACGCTTCCGTTCTTTCTGATCGGGTTGGTGGACGTGGGCCTCATTGCTACCGTGGGCACCTTCTGGTTTCAGGTACCTTTCCGGGGATCACTTCTGGTGCTGCTCACCGGCACAGTGCTGTTTCTGCTGTGCATGCTGGGCGTGGGCCTGCTGATCTCAACCGTTTCCTCGACTCAGCAACAAGCGATGGTTACGGCGTTTTTCTTCATCATGCCGGCTATTACGTTCTCGGGATTCGGCTTTCCGATCAGCACCATGCCGCAGTGGCTACAGTGGCTGACATACCTCGATCCACTGCGCTATTTTCTTGTGGTGCTGCGCGGGGTCTACCTGAAGGGTGTGGGTTTCGCGATTCTCGCGCCGCAGATGCTCGCGATGGCCGTACTCGGAATAGTCCTGCTGACTCTGAGTATGTTCCGGTTCCACAAGGCGTTGGACTGAGCCCGCCTCCGGCGATCAACCGCGCAGGGCTCAGTTCTGGGCGGGAAGAGCGTCCTCTTCGTCGCGTGTTAGACGCATGGTGTTGGCGTGACTTTTCAGGATTGCACCCGGATGGCGACATCCGGAAGTTATTCCGGCCAGAATCATTCGCGTGCCGGGCACATTGCATCTCGGGAGGACCAAGGCAGTTGCAGGAATCCATTCAGGTCCGGTTATTAGCTTGAGTGAAGCAGTTCCAGGGGCCTTCCTCTAAGATGTGAATCAGCGAAATCGAAACCTGCAGGTGCATCTCGTCTCGCACAGGGAGAGGTCTTTGCTGAAGCTGCTCAAGTACCTCCAGATCGTCATGGGTGTGCTGGCAGTGGGAACCGTTGGCTTCCTCCGCTGGCTGCGTCTGGTTCCGCCCTTTTCGTTGCCTCGATCGGAACGCCTGGGGCCGGTCAGGCACGTACGTGCTGCCGGCGGTTGCGGCCATGTCGTCGTCTCGTGGGAACCGCTTCCGGAGGCTGTGAGCTACCGCGTCTTGCGGCGTGACCGCTCCCGCGGTGAGTTCCGGCTGGCGGGCAGCTTTGGTGTAGCCCCGCGTATCGTGCTGAATGTCTTGCGGAGATTTATTCCGGGAGAGCCTTTTGGCCGTTTTCCGCGGCCGCCGTTCGTGGACACCGCGGTTGCCCCTGGCCGTAGCTACAGCTATCAGGTAATCGCCAACGACGGGTCGGCATGGAGCTCGCCGGGAGAGATCGCCGAGGTCAGTGTTCCGGTCGCGACTCCATCGTCGATCAACATCCGCGTGGAAGCCGCCAGCGAGAAAGGAAAGCTGCCTCACAAGTGGGAATACGCAATCGGCTCAGAGCATCTCAGTTATCTCCTCACCACGGATGCCAGCCCCGAGGTGCGCAATGCGGGCGCCGCGCTCCGTTTCGCCAATAAGCTGGCACATGATGAGCTTGGCATGACCTATGTCCGGGCACACGGTATTTTTCTTGATGATATGAACGTGTATCGCGAGGATGCTGCCGGGAACCCCTCGTACGACTGGACGGCCGTTGATCAGATCTACGACATGGTCCACGCCGACGGACTGAAGCCTATTGTGGAGCTGGGCTTCATGCCACAGCCGCTCGCGTCCGGAACAGGCCGTCGCCACGAAGTTTTCTTCTACCGGGGAAACACTTCGCCTCCGAAGGATTATGCAAAGTGGAGTGCGCTGGTGACGGCACTGGCTACTCATCTGATCCAGCGGTATGGGCTGGATGAAGTCGAGTCGTGGCCGTTTGAGGTCTGGAACGAGCCCGATCTGAGCGACTACCCCATGGTGCGTTTCTGGAGCGGGAGCCAGGAGGAATACTTCAAGCTTTACGAAATCACCGCCATGGCGGTGAAGGGTGCCGATCCAAGACTTCGTGTCGGCGGACCCGTGGCTGCATTCTGCCGCATTCAGGAAGCTTTTCTGCACCATCTTGCTGCGCGGCGGGCAGAAGGAGTGCGGATCCCCTTCGACTTCTTCGATTTTCACCAGTACAACGGTCTTCCCGGCGATTGGCGTCCGGTGTTGCGCCGTTACGGATTCGAAGGCACGAAGATCTACGTGACCGAGTGGGGCGTGTCGGGCCTGTTCGGAGACGTCACCAATGACAAACCTTACGGCGCTGCCTGGATCATCCGTGGGCTGCACGACAGTCTCGATCTCTACGACGGCATTACCTACTGGACCGCAAGCGACTACTTTGAGGAGGATGGTCCGCCGAAACGATTCTTTCATGGCGGATTCGGCCTCATCGGACTGGATGGTTTGCGCAAGTCTCGCTACTGGGCCTACTACCTGCTGCACCGTCTGGGAACCTGCCGGGTCCGCCTGCAGGGCGAGGGAGATGGTTTCGGCGCGCTCGTTACCGGTTGGGCTACCCGCGCTCCAGACAACAACCATGACCGTGGGCTCCGAATCCTGCTCAGCAGCGTCACGGAACTGCAACAGCAGGCGGACGGCATGGCGATACTTGACCGCAACCTTCTGCTGACCATCGCTGGCCTCATTCCGCGTAAAGACTATCAGGTGCGGATCGCGCGCATCGACAACGAACATAGCAATGTTTA
This sequence comes from Candidatus Sulfotelmatobacter sp., assembly GCA_017883425.1. Lineage (GTDB taxonomy): Bacteria > Acidobacteriota > Terriglobia > Terriglobales > Acidobacteriaceae > Sulfotelmatobacter. The sequence continues at coordinate 6,449 of JADGNP010000302.1, forward strand.
TGGCGAGTGGCAGCGGATGGGGCGTCCCAGATGGCCGAATGCAGCGCAATTGGCCGAGCTCCACCACCACGATGGGCTTTCGTGGAATGACCCTCAATCCTCCATCGTTGCCGACACGAGCGGGCAATTACAGATTGAATGCGACTTACCCATGCCTGGCGTACTGTATGTGGAGCTAAGCTAGTCGATTCATGAGGACATGGTCGTGATTGTTTATTACTAATTACGTAAAGAAGGATTTTCCTGTCTTTTGGATGAAGAGGGTGCCGGAGTCCGGAAATGCTCCGATCCAAAAGTCGGTTTGCGGGAAGCCATCCATCACATCCCTGGGTGACGGGCAACCCGGAAACTG
>JADGNP010000303.1 GCA_017883425.1 Candidatus Sulfotelmatobacter sp.
ACAACTGGACGAGCCAAGCTGGCTTGCGCTGGAAGAACTGGTGGAAGATGCACTCGAGATTCGATCGCCATCTTTGCGGGGGCAGCTGCAACTCTTCCTGCGTGCGATCGAGTGGCTGCCGGTCGTGCGCTATGGCCGCACTTTTGCTGGGTTGGGGGACGAGCAACGCAGCCGCGTCCTCCGTTACTTGCAGGATCACCCTGTAGAACGTATCCGCTGCGGATTCTGGGGGCTGCATACCCTCGCATTTCTGGGTTATTACGGACGACCTGAAGGCGCACGCGCCATCGGCTATGTTCCCGATCCGCGCGGTTGGGAGGCGGTGCGATGAAGCGACGCAGCTATGACATCGTTATCATCGGCTCCGGCGCAGGCGGAGGGACGGTGGCCCAAGAACTGTCGTCGCTATGCCGCGACGGCGTGCGCATCGCAGTCCTCGAGAAGGGTCCGAAACTCCGCGATGAGGAATTTACCGGCCGCGAAGTGGAGATGGCGAAGGCGCTCTACGAGGACGGCGGAGGGTTCCTGACCGCCGAGCAAGCGATGACACTGGCCTTCGGAAGCGCGTATGGCGGCTCAACGGTGGTGTATACGGGCACATCGATGCTTCCCCCAGAACGAGTCCTCCAGCGATGGAGCGTGCCGGGGCTGACATTTACGGACGTTGAACAACGCGCGCGAAAGTACATGGCGGAAAACAACGTCCACCTGCTGGAGGAGTCGCTTCTCAACGAGAACAACACGCTGTTCGTCGAGGGATGCCGGCGGCTTCGCTATCGCGTTCAGCAGTTTCCGGTAAACCTGAAAGGGTGCCGGGGATCGAGCCTCTGTAATCTTGGCTGTCCGAACCAGGCGAAACAAGGCACCCATCGGGTCCAGTTGCCGCGCGCGGAGCGCAACGGGGTGGAGGTTGTGACGCGCTGCGACGTGCAGCGGATCGAAAACAAGAAGATCTTTGTAAGGGTCAGCCAGAAACTGGAAGGCAATAAAGGCGAGCCATCAACCTGGGAAGCGGGAGATTATCAGATCGACGCTAAAGTCGTGGTGGTTTGTGCAGGTGCGGTGAATTCTCCGGCGCTGTTGCTGAGGTCCGGATTTGGACGAAGCCTGCAACGGCTGGGACACGGGTTCACCTGTCATCCTGCATTCATCATGGTCGCCGAACACAGCCAGCCGATCACCAACTTTGTCGGACATCCGAAGAGTTTCTACCTGGACCAGTTCGCCGAGAGCGATCACTTCCTTCTCGAGACCTGCATGTACTTCCCGTTTACCACCGCCAAGGCGATGGTTGGGTTCGGTGAGGAACACAGTCGCTTTATGCGCGTCTTTCCGCGGCTGCAGATGATCCTGGTGCTGGCGTGTGATGAGGTGGATGACCATAATCGCGTGACGGTAGATGGTGATGGGCGCCCGGTGGTTCACTACCGCTTCACGCCGGAGGTGATTCACGGCCTGGTGCATGGCGCGATTACGTCGGCGAAGATCGCTTTCGCAGCCGGGGCCGTTCGGGCGCATGTGCCGGTTTCACACTCTCCGACGATTGAACGCGCGGACCGAGAACGTCTTGACCAGATTGCGGAAAACCCGGAGTTCAAGCCCGGGAAGCTTTCCATCTCCGCCGCGCATCTGCAAGGAGGTTGCGCGATGGGGAGTGGCCCCGAGGATTCGGTGACCGATTCTTATGGCCGGGTGCATGGAGTTCCGTGGCTGCATGTGGCCGATTCGAGCCTGTTTCCGAATTCGCTGGAAATCAATCCTTACTTGACCATCATGGCCCTGGCTGACCGTGTGGCGGAGACCATCCGCAAGAATATGAATGCGCTGCTATGAGCAAGATGACGGGCGGTGACATCGTTGTGCGCGCGCTGGAAGATGAAGGTGTAGGTTTCACTTTCGGCATTCCGGGCACACACAACATCGAACTCTACGATTCACTCGCCCGTTCCCGCAGCGTGCGCCCAGTCCTCGTCACCGACGAACAGAGCGCTTCTTTCATGGCCGATGGAGTCGCGCGTGCTTCCGGGCAACTTGCGGCAGTGAACGTAGTTCCCGGAGCAGGACTGACACACGCGCTCTCCGGGATTGCCGAAGCTTATCTCGACGGAGTCCCCATGCTCGTACTCGCTTGTGGGATTCGGCGCGACACGGGAATGGCGTTCCAACTCCACGACGTTGACCAGCTCGCCATCGCGCGACCCGTGACCAAGGCCCAGTTACGCGCGGAGCATGGATCGGAAATCTACGCGACCGTCCGCCGCGCTTGCCAAATCGCGCGAAGTGCCCCGGCCGGGCCGGCGTTGGTCGAGATTCCCGCAGAGCACTACTTCTTCCGTCATGACCCGAATCTGCAGGCACCCGACTCACAGCCGGCACCGCCAACGGCCCAAGGGGAACATGTCGAGCGGGCTCGCCAATGGATCGAAGCCAGCCGCCGACCTCTCCTTTACCTCGGGCTCGGAGCCATCCAGGCGGGTGCCGACCTGATAGCTTTGGCCGAGCGACTGAATGCTCCGGTTGCCACAACCATCTCAGGCAAAGGCGTTTTCAACGAAACGCATCCCCTTTGGTTGTGGTGTGGCTTTGGTGCTACCGCACCTTCGTTTGTGCGCAAGATCGCAGCGTCTTGCGATCTTACTTTGGCGATCGGTTGCCGCTTCTCTGAGGTTGGCACGGGAAGCTATGGCATGCAGCCACCCGGCAAACTGATTCACGTGGATATAGATCCTTCGGTACTGGGAAAGAACTACCCGGCGGATCTGCCCGTAGTTTCGGATGCCGCAAGTTTTGTCGCCTCCCTGCTTCCTCATCTGACGTCACGGTCAGTTGATGAATCATTGCGACGCGACATACGTTCCGGCCACGAAGAGGTCAGGCAAGGATGGACAACGCCTGATAATTCGGAAGGAGTGTACCCACCTCACCTTTTGGAAACAGTTCAAGAGCTGGTTGGGAACGACGCGATCTATACCACCGATAGCGGTAACGGGACCTTCCTGGCCATGGAGTGCTTACGGCTGCCACATCCGCGTTCGTTCCTGGCGCCGGTTGACTATTCGTGCATGGGTTACGCAGTGCCTGCCGCACTAGGAGCTGCACTCGCCTGTCCCGATCGCCGAGTGATTTCCCTGGCGGGCGATGGTGCATTCTTGATGACAGGCTTGGAACTGCTCACCGCGCGCCAGCTAAATCTGCCGGTAATGGTGCTGGTCTTGCGCGACCGCGAGTTAGCGCAGATTGCGCAGTTTCAGCAAATCGCGCTTGGACGGAAGACCTGCAGTGAGCTTCCTGACTATGACCTGGCCGCCATTTGCCGGGGTGTTGGCGTAGAGTACCTCGCATTGCGTCGTAACACCGATGCGGAGGCGATTCTCAAACAGGCACTCACACTAACTGGCTCCGGTCTTCCTGTCGTCGTCGAGGTCGCAATCGACTATTCCCAGAAGACCTACTTCACGCGCGGCGTGGTGCGTACAAATCTGGGCCGTTTGCCTTGGCCTGATCGTATACGCTTCGTATTGCGTGCTCTAGGACGAAAGCTGGGGTAAGACTGAGGAAAAGATTCGTTGCCCATCCCCACGCTCAGTCACTTCGAAGCTACAATTTGCAGAGACCTGGGAGATCCGGTGGTGGGACTCTTAGCGCCTCAGCAGCCGGACCTTTTCCCTTGCCATCCTTGCCGTGACAGACGGCGCGATATGCGGCGTGCATCTCTTGACCCGACGCAGGCGATGTCGGCTTCACCGACCCATACTTGATCTGCCTTTGCTGAGACTTCACCAAATGCGGCAAGACAGGGGATAAAGGGCATCCTGACGCGATTTTGTTTCTGCGGATTTCGCGGGAAGGAGTTTTTCAACAGCCACTCGCCTGGATTTGTGCTGTGGCTCTTGGGGATCACCGCACATCAAGATGTGACCTATGGCACTGACAGGACGCGCTCATTCGTGTGAGGTATCAGAACGTCCCGTCTCACCGAAGAGCAGGTCCCACCACGGTGTGCACACCCCCTGAGGCGAGAGCTTTGAACGTCGGCCCCTCTAGCAATTGTTTTGTCGGTGACGATTCGTATTTTGGGCCTGGCAGATCGAGGCCGGAACGCTCGTGAATGATCGACCTCGACCATGGCCCCCGCTTCCGTCCGTGAAGGAGGTCTGCTATGACGCGCAAACCCACTCGTAATTATTCTCTCAGTGTTGTTGCGGCTTCTGTCGCAATTCTGACTCTACTGATCGCGGCCGCCTTGAAATTAGGGTAACTGGAAGCGCAAACAAAGGGGGTGGCGACTATGGCCACTTGCGGTGAGTGGATAACGAAGTCTACGCGCATCGGCGCATCACTCGGTGGTGTCGCCGGGTTTTTCTATGCAGCCTACATCATGGCCACCAGCCCCACTCTCAGCTGGACAGATGTATTAGACACGATGGGGTCCGTTGTCGCTGTGCTTATATTCGCGATCATAATAGGTAGCTTTTGTATCGGAATTGGTGGGCTGGCCGGACTGGTCTTAGGCATCGTTGCGTCCCCGCTTAGCTCATTCACTATTCTGGAGACTGGAGGGAAGAATGAGAAGCGGAAACAGCCACTTTGATAGTGTGTGCATCAAATCCACCGGCTCTTACGTTCCGTCCAAGATCCTGACCAACGAAGAAGTCGTGGCAAACTTGCCAACCTCCCCGCAGTGGGTGCTCGAAAAGTTGGGGATTCGCGAGCGGCACATCGCTGCACCAGACGAATACACGTCGGACCTTGCTGCCCGTGCCGGGCTGGACGCAATCGCTTCGGCGGGGCTTGAACCAAACGATATTGAGTTGATCATCGTTTCCACGGCGACACCCGACCGCAAGATGCCCTCGTCGGCATGCATTGCGCAGACCAAGATGGGCATTAGCAACCGCTGCGCCGCGTTCGATGTAGCGGCGGTGTGTGCCGGGTTTGTTTACGGTATCACGATTGCCGGCCAATTCATCCAGAACGGTACGTACGAGCATGTGCTGGTAATCGGCGCCGATACCTTCTCCAAGGTCACGGACTGGAACCACCGCGACTGCGTCGTTTTTGGAGACGGTGCCGGTGCCGTGGTACTCGAGAAGAAGGATCGGGAGAATGGGCTCTTTTCAAGCATTCTCCTCGCCGATGGCGAGGGAATGGATAAGTTCACAGTCTACCCTGGGGACGTCCACTTCTCAATGGTCGGAAAAGCGGTTTTCGACAAGGCTACAACCGCGGTGCCCGAGTGTATTCTGGAGATTCTCCGCATAAACGGGATGGGACTCGAAGACGTCTCGATGATCGTTCCGCACCAGGCCACGGCTGGCGTCCTTAAGCGCATTGCCGCGGTTCTCGAAATCCCTTTTTCCCGAATACAGACCAACCTGGAGTTGTACGCGAACACCGCTGGAGCCACAGTTCCGCTGCTCCTGGACCAAGTAAACCGACGCGGTCTGCTCCGCGAAGGCGATCTTCTCTTGCTCGTGTCCATCGGCGCAGGCTGGACCTGGGGAGCAAGCTTATATCGATGGTGAGGTCCGGTCTACCGTCGCCAAAACCGATTGTGAAAGGTCTAGCTCCGCCTCTGCTACACTCAATTGTTTTGCTCGTGCGCCTGGACGCACTAACCAACCGAATTTGAGGCAATCATGGACATCAGGACTGTAGGAGTAATCGGCGCCGGCACGATGGGCAATGGCATCGCCCACGTCTTCGCCAAAGGCGGATACAACGTCGTGCTGGTCGACGTGGAGCAGAGCTTCGTCGACCGAGGTCTGCAAACCATCGGCAAGAACCTGGAACGCGAGGTCGCTAAGAACAGATTGACGTCTGAGCAGCGCGACCTAGCGCTGGCGCGCATCGCGGGCACAACTGATCGCAAGCGGCTGGCCGACTGCGATTTCGTCGTGGAGGCGGCCAGCGAGCGTTTTGCGGTCAAGGCCGACCTCTTCCGCGATCTCGACGCGATGTGCCGGCCCGAGGTCATTCTCTCGTCAAACACTTCGTCCATTTCGATCACCAAGCTGGCAGCGGTAACCAAGCGGCCCGACAAAGTCATCGGGATGCACTTCTTTAATCCCGTGCCGGTGATGAAGCTGGTCGAGGTGATCCGTGGATTGGCTACCTCGGACGAGACTTTTGCGACCGTAAAAGCTCTCGCCGAGAAGCTGGAGAAAACTCCAGTCGAGGTGAATGACGCGCCAGGCTTTGTCTCGAACCGCGTACTAATGCCGCTGCTGAACGAAGCCATGTATGCGGTGATGGAAGGCGTGGCCACTCCCGAAGCGGTGGATGATGTCTTCAAGCTGGGCATGGCGCACCCGATGGGGCCGCTCACGCTGGCGGACTTCATCGGACTCGATGTCTGCCTCGACATCATGCGCGTACTGCAGTCCGGCCTCGGCGATCCAAAGTACCGGCCCTGCCCGCTCCTAATCAAAATGGTGGACGCGGGATGGCTTGGCCGGAAGTTAGGGCGCGGGTTTTATCAGTACTAGGGTCTATACCAACGTTCGTGTCACCAGCCGCAAAGTAGCTCTTGGGATCAGCCTGCATTCTCGTCATACAGGCCGAGTTGGTAACTGGTGGTAGGCGTGTGATGCTAGCCAAGTGCAGCAATCCTTCCTGTTCTGCTCCGTTCCTCCGTTCCGCCACCTGCGAGACGGAAGACTCTTTCGCCGTAAGCGGAGACGGACTACCGTCTTGACGAGTGATGAGGTCGTGTCCACTTCTTTTGTTAATGGACACGACCTGCTGAGTGGATGTGTGTGCTATTGGGTGGAGAGTTCTGCGG
>JADGNP010000304.1 GCA_017883425.1 Candidatus Sulfotelmatobacter sp.
ATTCACCTTGCGCATTCGTCTTCGTCTCGCGCGGTGTATTGGTGGCGAGGTCAAGAATAATAACTTTCGCGTTGGTGATCACGGCACCACTCGCGTCCGTCACCAAACCGCCAACTGTGCCCAGGTCGGTCCCTTGCGCGAACAGGAACTGGGCGCATCCGAAACCCAGCACAACCACAAGTGAGCACGCCAGATACTTTGCGAGGTTCATAGGGCTCTCCTAAACCGGAAACGGCTTGCAGAATACCTAGCTCTTTTATCGCAAAAGGCAAACAAAGGCAAGCAATAAATACATTAAAGAAAGTATCGGATAGAACCCGCAAGGTTGACCGACGCAGCTAAGTTGGCAAATGCAGGGGAAAGCCCTGAACGACGCGATGAATAACGCCCGATTGGGACGGCGAATCAGGCTGCAAACCCTCCTGCAGACAGCGGAAGAAGGCCATGAGTTGGCCTACGACGGCGTCAAGAACCGGCATGTCGTCATCGGCAAGTTCCTCGGCGCCCTGGTATGAAATCACTATGTCCTTGGCGCAGACCAGTTCTTTGGGAACGTCTTTGCCAACGATCAGACGGAAGAGTCCGAGCTGCTTTTGCGCGAGTTCCCGCAGAACATCGGATTCATAAGCTTGCACTTTGGGCTCGGTCGAGAGAAAGCAAACAATCAGAGTGTCTTCATTGACGGCGCTCATCGGGCCGTGACGAAGACCCAGGTAAGTTTCGCAAGAAGTAGTCACCCGCCCGGCTGTCATTTCCAGCATCTTCAATGCGGTTTCTCGTGCGACGGCAAAGCGCGGCCCACTTCCCAGAAAAAGCACGCGGCGGAAGGGGGCTTTGCCGACTTGGGCTAATGTTCCGAAGTGCTCCTGCAGCAGTGCGGAAGCCGTGCGGCTTAATGCGTTGCAAATCGAGAGATACCGCGCAGGCTCATCGATTAAACCGAGAAAGCGAGCGGCCATCACCAGATTCGTGAAACTGCTGGTCATCACCAAGCTTCGGTCATTGGTGCAGTCGTCGAGAGCGATCACGGTCACCCTGGAATCCTCCCGGAAGGTGCTGGCCAGACTTCCCTGCCGGTTACAAGTCAATACGAGATGCCGGAATCTGGGCTCGGTCTTGAGCATCAATGCGAGCGCGCCCACGCTCTCTGGACTGTCGCCTGAGCGCGCCACGGACACCATCAGTCCAGGTCTGCCGATGGAGACAGCGTGGCTGCCGTGCGTGAGAAGCGTGCCGCCCGGGATAGCCTGGGCGTTTACGCTGAGTTCCTTTTGCAGAACCATGCGCACACAATCGCCGGCGAATTCGGAACTGCCCGAACCGGAGAGAACCAAACTGGAAACTCGCTCAACGACCGGGGACAATACGCGAGCGAATTGCTGCATCAACTCCGCTGTGCGTATCCATGTCCAAGGCTGCTGGCATATTTCGCGGAGCGTGTGAACATAGCCCAATCGACGTTGCTCTTCGGGGTCTCGTGCCAGCATTTCAGCTACAATCGGCTGAGACTTGGAAAGCAATTGCAACCAATCGTGTTGCAGCGAAAAGAGCGAGGACATGAGTGAAACCAGATTCTCTCGGAGACAATAAGAAAGTAATAGAAACCTATGGTAAAGTAAACGAAAGCCAATCCGGAATCAAATGCTTTGTCGCGCAGACACCATTCCCAACGCCTCGCGTAAATCCGACGTGATTGAAATCCGGGAGAGCCAGCAGTTCATAGTTCGTCCTAAGATCTTGTCCATTTTCGAGAAAACCCCGCAGCGAGAGGAAATACGGACATGCGTCGCAGAGATCTTTTAAAGGGTGCCGTCTTGTTACCCGCAATGGCTCGATCCGATGTCGCGACCTGCCTCTGCGACTTCGGCTTGGGGCGGACTGCGCAGGAACGCCTGGATCAAGGCCCGTTTGACATCGAACAGGATCAGGGATGGCAAACTGTACTATTTACGACGCCATCCGAGCGACCTCTGCGCAATCCCGGACTCGGACTCGTGGGCTATAGCTGGGAGGAGAGTGGCCCGTCCCTGGCGGCACGGGCGGGCCGTGAAACGCTCGAGCAGCACGTCGAGAAGATCTCAAGCCTGCCGTTCGTAGACGTTCTCTACATTCGCTGCGATTGGCGCAATGTGCAATCCCGCCCCGGGCGGCTCGACCTGGATCCTGTTTGGGACTTGACGCTCGATGCCGCCAAACGCAAAGGACTTCGAGTCGCATTTCGGATTCAGCTATCGAACACTTCGTTTCAGCCGGAACAAGTTGCCGTTCCCCCATTTTTGCGCGACCGAGTGCCATTCGTGAAAATCGGGCATATCCCCGGGAAGGGCGACGCCGAGTATCAAGAGCCTCGCTATGACCATCCCGAATTTCAGAAAGCATTTGCTGAACTGAACGATTTGCTGGCCGCCCAGTTTGAGGGAAATCCGCTGATCGAATGGGTGGACCTGATGCAATACGGATTTTGGGGCGAGGGACACACCAGCAACTTTCCTAGTCCTTTTCCCGATTACGTAACTGCACAGCGAACCTCGGTCAGCATGACCACACGGCAACTCGACACATGGAAGAAGACGCCAATCGCGGTCAACACCCAGCCTGACATCAGCAACGTGGGGAATCGCACCGTTCTTGATATGGCGGTGCGGGCAGGTGCGTGGATGCGATCCGACAGCATTATTGTCGAAGAGCCAATCCAGATCGAAGAGCTTGCCAACCGGCCGCCTTGGCTGGCGGCCATCATGGAAGACGGATATTTCCGCCAATACGACACGCAAAAACTCAAGAAAGACACGACCGGAATTAATGCGCTGGAGAACTACATGCTCCACGTCCTGGATCTGAGGGCAAACTACTGGTCGCTGTGGACGGAAGCGGACAATCTGGCGCGGTACAACGAGATGTATCCTCGCGGATTCGAGCGTTTGCGGACGAGTATGGGATACCGCGTGCGGCCTGCATGGGTGTGGCAACGCAAAAGGCATGGCACTTTCGAAGTAATCGTGTGCGTGTGCAACCGTGGGGCGGCGGGAATCCCTGGAGTACTCTGGCTGCACCTGGAAAGTCCCGATGGGAAGCTGAGTCTACAGGGCACATTCGATGCAGGACATCCCCATGGCGGCGGCATCCGGCAAGCTTCCTTTCTGCTTCCGCAAGGTTACAGCGGCAAGCTTGGCCTGTCCGCCAAACTTGAGATTCGTCCTGGCGTGAAGAAGCCAGTTGCTTGGGCCTGTGAACAGCCGGTCAATGCGGATGGCTCGATCACCGTGGAACTCAAGAGTGAAAACGATCCTGGCTGGCGGAAGGGAGTTTGATGTGCGAATTTCGCGGTTGATCCGGCGATCGTGGTGACGCAGCTTGCCGTGGCAACAGGCGGCATCATGTCCGCGCGTTTGCATTTGCGGTCTCCGCCATTTCCATGCAAAGAGCAACGGAAGGAACCACCTCGGCAATCGAAGGCTTGGGAACCAACTTGCTGCTCAAGGCTCGAATGAACGCTGCCGCTTCGTCGTAGCAGCCGTTCAAGATGTCTTCAGGCTCTCCGTTGGCAGATTCCTCCGCGACAAGTTGCCCGTCCCTGAAACCGCGCCACCCGCGCCGCGGGCCGAATGGACAAGTCACCGATGCTCGAAAGCCCTCGCCGAACAGTTCGTAGGTCTCTTCCACCATTCCCGCCGTGGGAAGGACATCGATGCGGCCTGAAATCCCATTCTCAAATTGGAGGTCTACCGAATACCAATCCGCGGACCCTGCCTCTGCCTTCAAAGTATGAATATCAAACCCACAAACTTCGCCGGCGATGTAGCGCAGAGCATCGACCGCGTGAACCGCAGTCGTCCAGATAAAATCGGGTTCATTGCGTGCGTGTCTGGCGAGAGTACAGCGTATATAGCGCAAGGACCCAGCCCCGCTTGTCCAGTCAATAGCGCGGTTGAGGGATGGCATGAACCGCCGGTTCACTGAGACCATGTTCCAGGTATGGGTTGTGGCGGCTGAACTTTGCAAGGCGGTCACTTCGGCGAGCGATGAACCAAGCGGTTTTTCCACCACGCAGGGAATGCCTAGATTGAGAAGTTTGATTCCCAGCTCCGAAATTCTTTCTGGCGGCACCACGGCGATGCAGCCATCGAGGTGTTCTTGGCCCAACATTTCGTCGACGTTCCGATAAGCCGCGAAGAAACCATACTTGCCGCAGAACTCCAGCGCGCGTTCGACTTGAAGATCGCAGACCGCGGCCAGGTTGATCTCGTCCGGATGGGCGGCCTTGTAGCGCGCGAGCGGGATCGCATGTCCGCTTTCCGAATGCTCTCCGCAACCGATGAGTCCTAGCCGGATCACAGGGTCTTGAATCCTCATTCCGAGCGTGCTGTGACTGCTACGCCATTGCTGTCCACAGTTGCTTTTTCGATGTTTCCGGGTGCGCCGCGCACAAACCAGAGGGATCCGCCCACGAGAAGCGTCAGAGCCGCGAACCAAAGGACTGTCGCCCGCTGATTGGGCGGAGCGGTGAACAACAGCAGCAGGCTGAGCAATCCAATAGAGACTATCGTCCGGCTCAGAAAGCGAAAGACGGGCGCCGTGAAATCAGCCGAATCCTTCAACTCCTGGGTCACATTGATGGGCGTGCTCAGATTTCTAAACAAGTGCGCTCGCGCCGGTGTGTCTCCACGGTCGAACGGCATGGTAACAAAAAAGATTCCGAAAGATGACGGAATAATAATGGCAACTTGCTGAATGAGCGACCAGTGATATACGAAAGCTCCCAGAATGCCCAGAATGAGTCCAGTAGCGAACGAAGCCAGACCGGACCATTGTGGTGTCCTACGCACCACCAGGCCGAGCAGGGCCGGAGGGCCATAGGCCAGCGAGATGAGCGTGTTAAATGTCAGCATGATTTGGAACACGCTATGGCCGCTGATCGCCATGATAGCGGCCATCACGGTCGTTGTCCCGCCGATCAAAAGCGTAGTGAGCCAGCCGACTACAAGAAGTTCATGCTCCCCAGCATTTCTGCGGAATAGCGCTTGATAAACATCTTTGGTGAGAATTGCCGACTTGAAATTGAACTGAGCCGAAAGATTGGCCATGGTAGCGCTGAACATCGCCGCCAGCATCACTCCGATCAGGCCGTGCGGCAGTAAGGTCAAGCTGGCGACTGCGTAAGCGGCCTCACTCGGGCTCGGCAGCGACGCCTCCAGAGCGGGCAGATTGGGGTAGATTACGCGCATGGCCATCGGCGGAATAAACCACACGAAGGCCCCTACGAAAAACAAGCCGCAACACAGCAACGCCACCTTGCGCGCCGAACGTTCGTTGTCCACGCTGAAGTAGCGCTGGGCCATGGCGCTGGTGTTGTATCCGAAGGAGACCATGATGGTCCAGGAGAGAACGTACAGCCAGCCAAACTCGCCTGAAACTCGGAGAGTCTTCATTTCCGGCGGAAGAGAATGGACTAAACCGGTCACGCCTCCAACGCGGCCAAGGGCCAGGACGACTAGAACCAGGCAAAACGGCATCAGGATGGAGGCTTGCAGAAAATCGGTGACGACAACCGCCCACAGACCACCGAGCACACAATAAAAAACGATCAGGCCTCCGGCTCCCACAATGGTCCAGGTGACGGGGAAGCCGCAAGCGGCAGATATGAACAAACTGAGTCCAAACAATGTGCTGGCGCTGGTAAATAATTGAAAAAGGATTGTGGTCCAGGAAAAGACTTGATGCGTGACCGGATTGTAGCGGGCCGAAAGATATTCCATGACCGTGGTGATGCGACTACGCCGCCAGAGCTTGGCGAAAATGAAATAGCCCAGCAAGAAACTCAAAGCATTTCCGACGTAGAGCCCAATTGCGGCGACGCCCGAGCGGTACGCGACCCCTGCCGCTCCAGTAAAGGTCCAGGCGCTGAAGCCTGACATGAAACAGCTTAGGCCGGCGACCAGCCAGGGGATGCGGTTCCCTCCTCGAAAGTACTCGGCCGCGCCACGATTGAAGCGCAAGACATAAAATCCGACGCGCACCATCAAGAGCGCGTAGAGAGCAATGATCAGGTAGTCCACGTAGTTCGCGTGTTGCATATATAGAAAGAGAAAGAGAAGCCTAGGACTTCCTTATACTTTGTTTTCTACTGATATAGAAGGTAAAAATAGAAAAAAGAAAGAATAAGTTGAGATTCGAATGCTATACTCGACCCGCGATGCGCCGCCCCGCCCTCCTCGTGTGTGCCGGAGAAGCACTGTTCGAGTCCTTCTTTGCGGCCGAACAACAACAGCGACTCAGCCGGCTATTCCGATGGCAAAGACTTGGGACAAGCGGATTGACGGCGGAGTTCAAGCAACGGTTAGGCGCAACAGAGGCACTCGTCACCACTTGGGATAGCCCGAGGTTCGGCGACGACTTGCTGCACAAGGCGCCGCAGCTTCGCATAATTGCGCACTGCGGAGGGGAGGTAAAATCACGCTTCGGCCAATCCCTCTTTACTCGCCTGACCATCACCAACGCTCCTGATCCGATGGCCCGCGCCACCGCGGAACTGGGTGCCGCCTTGCTCTTGTATTGCGCTCGTAACGTGGACCTTTACCGGGATGCGTTAAGAAAGAGATCGAATCGGATCTATGATGATGTGCACCTCCACGGCTGCGCTGGATCGTTGATCGGGCAGACCGTGGCCATGATCGGTTTTGGTCGAATCGGTCGCGCGCTGGTGGATCTGATGCGCGGCTTCGATGTGAATTGGCTGGTCCATGATCCGTATGTTCCGCGGTCTTG
>JADGNP010000305.1 GCA_017883425.1 Candidatus Sulfotelmatobacter sp.
GTTGATCGCCTTGGAGACCAGCGCGGCTTCCACCGCGTAGTCGTGCTCCAGGCGACGGCCAAAGCCTCCGCCCATCAGCGTGACGTTAACCTTCACTTGATCGGGATCGAGTGAGATGGCGGTCGCCACCGAGTCGCGGCAATCCTGCGGAACCTGCGTCGGCGCCCACAACTCGCACTTTGTGCCCTGATAGTGCGCCGTGCAATTCCCCGGCTCCATGGGCGCGTGCGCCATGAAGGGCAATTCATATTCGGCGGAGATGTGCCGCCCGGAAGCTTTCGCAGCATCGCCGGCCGAGTACAAGCTTGCACTCTTCTTCGACGCGGCCTGCTTCAGCGAAGCCATGACTGCCGCGGTATTCAGATCTTTGTTCGGACCATCGTCCCAGGTGACGTTGAGCACGCGGCGGCCTTCCATCGCTTCCCACACGCTGTCGGCGACCACGGCGACGGACGAGTCGCTAATCTTGCCCACGAAGCTCACGCCGGAGAGTTTCTTCGATTCCTTGTCGTCGAACCCCGATACTTTCCCGCCGATCGTCGGACACCGCGAGAGCACTGCGAACTTCATTCCGGGCACGCGGAAGTCGATGCCGAAGACCGCTTCGCCCTTTACCTTGGCGGGCGAGTCGACGCGTGCCAGGCGTTGCCCAACGATCTTGTAGTCTTTGCTCTGCTTAAGTGGAACGTCGGTCGGAATCGGCAACGTCGCTGCCTTGCCGGCAAGTTCCCCATAACTCAAGCTCCGGTTCGTCGCAGCGTGCTTGATGTGGCTACTCTCCGCCGTGCATGTCGATCGCGGAACGCCCCACGTCAAGGCGGCTGCTGAAATCAGCATCTCGCGCGCGGCTGCACCGGCTTTGCGCATCGGATCCCAGGTGGTGCGGATGCTCGCGCTTCCTCCCGTGGTCTGATCGCCGAAAAGCGTGCTGGCTCCGGCCTGCTCGATTTCGATCTGCTTCCAATCGGCCTCAAGTTCTTCGGCCAGGATCATGGGCAGCGCGGTGCGCACGCCTTGTCCCATCTCCGAGCGCGCGACCACGATGGCGACTTTGTTGTCGGGCGTGATGCGCAGATACGCGTTGGGCGAGAAGGACCCTTCCTGCGAAGCGGCTCGGTGGGGCAGGTAGAAGCCGATTACGAGTCCAGCGCCGGCCGCGACTCCGGCAGTGACAAATTCACGGCGGGAAAGCGGGCTCATCGCGCGCCTCCATTCCCGGCGGCGCGATGCACCGCTTTGCGAATGCGTTCATAGGTTCCACAGCGGCAGAGGTTGCCGTTCATCGCCGCGCTGATCTCCTCGTCGGTTGGCTTGGGCGTTTTCGCGAGCAGTGCGGCGGCGGACATGATCTGTCCCGTCTGGCAGTAGCCGCATTGCGGGACTTCTTCCGCGATCCAGGCCTGCTGCAGCACATGCAGCCCGTTGGCTCCGAGACCTTCGATCGTTGTGACGCTTTTGCCCGCGACTTGCGAAACGGGAGTTGAGCAGGAGCGAATCGGGTTACCATCGATGTGCACCGTGCAGGCGCCGCACAATCCCGCGCCGCAGCCGAATTTGGTTCCGGTAAGTTCGAGGGTGTCGCGGAGAACCCAGAGCAGCGGGGTTTCCGGAGAGACGCTGACTTTCCTTTCACTGCCGTTAATGCGGAGTGTGATGTCTGCCATGGATGTCCCGTGCTGGAGTTTTGAAACTGCACAACATAGTACTGAACCTGCGGAGAAAGGGGAATGGTGTGAGCCGAATTCCCTACAAGCGCGTAGCTACCAAACAAGCGCGTCGCTACCAAATTGTCTTGAGACGGTGGTGTTTCCGTATTCCCTCGTCGCGCGTGACCAGGGCCATACCCTCCGCCATCGCGGTCGCGCCGATGAGCCGGTCCGCGGGGTCCTTCGGATAGTCGTCTGAAAACTGAGCGGCGATCGCCGCGACTTCCGCGGTGATGGGCATGATCACGACGCCGGATCGAGACAGGACGCTCCGCACCGCACTTTCCACCGTGCTTTGACTGCGGAGAACTCCCCGGGCGAACAGCAAAGCCAGTTCCCACACGGTGATGCTGGAGATCGCCAAGCCGTCGCTGATCCGTGCCCGGCGGATCGCGGAGGCAGCCTGCCGCGAGAGACGTTCTGGCTCCGCGACCAGCCATGCCAGCGCGTGGGTGTCGAGGAGAATCAGCGGAGAGCCTCCCAGTCTTCCGGCGGGATCAAGGGGGACAGAATGTCGCCGACGATCTCAATTTCTCCCTTGAGGCACCCAAAAACTTCTTCCGGCTGCCCGTCCGCCGGAACGAGCTTGGCGACAGGTTTCCCCTTCTTCGTGATGGTAACTGGCTCGCGCGTGCTTCGCACCTGGTCCATGATTTTCAAACAACGCGCTTTGAAATAACCGGCAGCCACAGTCTTCATAACCACTCCCGCAGACTATGGTCATATTAACATGACCAACGAAGCAATGCGAGCACAATGAGGTCCAGGAACTGCACAACGTGGTATGGAACCTGCGGGAAAAGGGGAATCGCGGACAGACAGAAGTTCCCGGCGTGACCACGGGCCAGAATCTGGAGATAGCCGGAAGGTTAGCGGCTGGGGCTCGACATCATTTCTCGCGCGATCTGCCTGCCGATCTCCTCTGCGAACTTCCGGAAAGCGGGAATTTCGTAGAGCCGGAGCCCAATCTCGTTCTGCGGAGAATTCTCAGCGTGCGCGGCCGCGGCGCCGTCCCGCACTGCGGCATGCACTTTGGCCGCTGTGGTTGAGTCGAAACTTTCGGAGACGATCACGCTGTTGTCCGCCCAGTGCTCGACGATTACCGGTCCTTCCTCCGTCACGATCTGTGCGCTGGATACCGGGCAACTGGCGCCGTTGCAGGCGGGCACGGGCCGCACCGTCGCCGTGTGATAGCGCTGCGCGACCGCGGAGGCGTAAAAATGCGCGAAACGCTCGGCGACCTGCGCCGTCTTCCATCGTGAAATATACAAAAGGGCGAGGTCGGCGGTGGTCGCGGATCCGTCGCCCGCCGGTTTGTCCTTGCGATGGTAAGTCACGTATGCACCACCCAGCCACGCGGAAGAAACCTCGTCTGCGTTCTTCCGATCGCCATACTGTTTCAGATACGCGCGTACGTCGAGTTGGCCGATGCCTCCTGAGTCGTATACCTCGTACTGCCCGCCCAGTAACTGTTTCAAGTCCGGCACACCCGTTGGCGGCAGCTTTTCGCCATTGATGTAGGCCTGAGGCTGCAGCACCTCGTGCGAGTTTCGCGGCGGGCGTGCGAAAGCCCCGGCAAACGCCATATTCTTCCCGCCCTTGTGGAGCAACTCGCCTTCAAAGATCAGGCCTTCGTTGTAGGCAAACGATCCGGACTCGCGCAGAATCATGGGAGCATCGTGCAGCATCTGCGAGTCGGCCACGGCCTTCACCGCGGGCTCTTCCATCGAATAGATCAGATCGGGCGTATCCACCAGATTGCGTCCCATGGGCGCGAGGAGGTAGTCCACGTAAACCACCATGGCTTGGCCTTCGACCACGGCCTTGCGGGCGGTTGCGCCGTCGTCGTTGTCGCTTTCCCCGCTCCGGGAACCGTTTCCTGCCGGTTTGAGAGCTGCTTTCATCCACTTGCGCAGATCGTAGTTCTGATCTTGCAGGGCGTGAGTGAGTTCGTGCGCCAGGATCGGTTGCTGGCGGTCGGGAGGAACCCAGTTCAGCAGAGAGATGGTTTTGGTTTCATCGTCATAGTAACCGGCTATCTGCTGGCCGGTGGACTTCACCAGAAATTCCTTCAGGTTGAAATCGCGAGGCAGGAAGCCGAGCTTCTTCATGCTCAGTTCTTCCTGGGCAAACCGTTGCGTGAATTCTTCCTTGGCCAGCGCGCCTCTGGCGTATTTCTCCACGTCGGCCTTGCTGACCAACCGGCGCTTCACCACCCCGTGCTTGGGCATTCCGGTGTCTTCTGCGGCGAAGGTGAAAATCTTGTCCACGGATTCGAAGAGCTTTTTCGTATCCGCGTCGGTCATGCGGACCTCGTCCGTGGTGTCCTTACGCAGCTTGCGGGCAACATCTCCAAGGCTTGGCGAGGAGGAACTCTCCTGGCTGAAGGCAAGCGCAGGGAGCAACCCAACGAAAAGGGAGATCACGAAAAACGGACACCAATTCCGGCAGGACATTTGGCCTCGCCCAAGAAAGAAGAATGCACTCCTCTGAATTCTCCTTGAGTGAGGTCCGAGACTCACGGCAAAACGTCGGGAGCAGCCTTACGAAGGTAATGCACCGGAAGCCAAACGGAGCGGCTTGGGGGCTTTTACTTCAGTTCTGACAATTTCTGCGTGGCCAGCTGTCCGGCTTCGGCGCCGGGATTTTCTTTCTTGATCTGCTCGTAGATCCGCTTGGCATCGAGCGGCTGGTTGGAGTTCTGGTAGAGCTCAGCCAGTTGCAACTGCGCTGCGACTTTGCTGACGGACGCGGTGGGCTTGTTGATCAGTTCCTGATACAGGGTGGCGGCTTCTTTCACACGGTTGGTCTGGCCGTAGAGCGAGGCCAAGGCAGACTTGGCCACGGCTGCAACCTCACGATTGCCGGCGGAAACCACTTCTTTGAAATTGCGCTCGGCGGCGGCGTTGTCCGACAAAGTAGCCGCGGTCACTCCCAGAAAATAATGCGCCATGTCGGCGGTGCGGGTGTGGGGATACTTGTC
Source organism: Candidatus Sulfotelmatobacter sp. (assembly GCA_017883425.1). GTDB lineage: Bacteria > Acidobacteriota > Terriglobia > Terriglobales > Acidobacteriaceae > Sulfotelmatobacter. The sequence goes on from JADGNP010000305.1 coordinate 4,690, forward strand.
GACGATCGCCTGAAACTGTTTCGTGGCGGCCTGGGCGCGCTCTTTGGCGGAAGTGAAGGTGGGGACGTCCGGCTGTTCGGGTGTGCCTGCGAGACGCAGTTGCGTGTCCATGGTGCGAACTGCCTGGGAGAGTTCGAAGCTGGCCTTTTCGTCCTGTGCCCTCAGGTAATACCATCCGCCAATCACGGCGGCCAGCACCACGGCAACGGCGACCGTGACGATGATGAGCGTCGACCGGTGTGCGACCGTCCAATCGGCGGTTCGCCCGGCGGCGTCGATGGTGACACGGCTGAAGGCATCCTGTTTCAGTTGATGGCGGGTTTCTGCGCGCACGGACTTCCCTTCTGGCTGGAACGGTGGGCTGCTTGAATTATTAAGACGAACCAACAGTTTAACAGGGCTAAAACGGGCCGTCAAAAATAGGTCGGGGGCGCAAGCAGAGGGCGACAAAACTGCCACACCCATCCTCTACAAAGCCGTTTGCTGAAAAACTCACGATTCGTATCAGGCGATGCCTTCAGGCATCGCGTAAGTGCTGGTTAATCAATCACGCCTTCAGGCGCTGTAGCGGGGAATGCGAGTTCTTCCGCAGCCTCTTCAGCCGCTGCGATGTACCAACCAGCCTGGGAATGCCGTTTTTCAGCAAACTGCCAGAACCGCTACGTTGAGTCCGCCGAGCGTGCCCGAAATCCTGAATGGACCAACCGGGCCCTGCTGTCTTCTGAATTTCCTTCTCTCCGAATTGATTTGATCCGCGGCTCAATTCTTAGTACCTTGCTGCTGAAGGCGTTCGCAGCCCGAGGTGCACGTTGCCAATTACCGCCGTGGACTCGATCACCCTCGCCATAGAACACACCAAGCAACAACTGTTCAAGCCCTTCCGCATTGGTCAATGGACGAAGCTTGCTTTTGTCGGGCTGCTGGCGGGAGAACTGGGTGCGAACGGATGCAACCACTCCAACTTCCAACTTCCCTCCCATCCGGGGACTGCGCCGCACCCTGGGTTCCCGGGCTCTCTAGGAATTGATCCCGCCCTGCTGGCCGCTCTGGCCGCTCTTATAACGGCCGCCATCATCGCCGCGCTCGCCATCGGAATGATCCTGATGTATGTCGGGAGCGTGATGCGCTTCGTCCTGTTCGACAGCATCCTCGCAAGAGAATGTCACATCCGCTGGGGCTGGAGCCGCAGGCTGGGCGCCGGATGGCGCTACTTCGTGTGGAAGTTGCTTTACTTTCTCCTTGCCCTGGCGGGCATTGCAGTACTGGTTGGAATCCCATTGGCCATTGCATTCGCCAAGGGGTGGCTCAGGGAACCGAAAGAGCACCTGCCCCCTCTGGTGTCAGGCGGAATCATTCTTTTCCTGGTGTTCCTCATTTTCTTTGTGGCCACAGCGGTGATTCTTGTACTGACCAAAGATTTTGTCGTTCCCCAGATGGCCCTAGAGAACGTCAGCGCCATGGAGGGATGGCGGCGACTGTGGCCGATGATCACGGCCGAGAAGGGAGCCTACGCCGCTTACATTGGGATGAAGATCGTGCTCGCGTTCGTCGCGGCAATCGTGATTGGCATCGCAACCCTCATCTTGGGATTGATCCTCGTCATCCCAACCATAGGACTCGGCCTCCTGGCAGTTCTCACCGGCAAGACGGCCGGCCTGACTTGGAACGCTCACACCATCGCTCTGGCCGTAGTCATCGGGTGCATTTTGCTGGCAATCTTTCTCTATCTGGTCTCCCTGATCTCGGTGCCAGCCATCGTGTTCTTTCCCGCGTATTCCATCCATTTCTTTGCCGGGCGCTACCCTCGGCTGAGCGCCGTGCTCTATCCCGCACCGCCTGCGCCCAAGCTACCCCCGGGTGCAGCGCCCGCATCGCTTTAGGCGGGCGGCCCAGGCTTTTGATCTCGCGGGCATCACCAACACCGCGGGTGCCCCGTCCTTCGCGCACTTTGCGAAGAGCCTGCCCTGAGCCTGTCGAAGGGGCGGGAGTCGGGACTGTTTGCTGCGACGCGGGGCCGATTCAAGCCGCCGGCGCTCGAAACGAAATCTCCGTCCAGCCCTGATTCACTCGCAC
>JADGNP010000030.1 GCA_017883425.1 Candidatus Sulfotelmatobacter sp.
AGCCTTCATGACGGTCGTTGGTCGTTAGCCGTTAGCCGTTCGTCTTTGGTCGTTCGTCGTTAGGTCCTTAGCGAAGTCCTCAGCGAAGTCCTCCGCACGCTGTGCCACGTCGACGCCAACGACCAACGACTAGCGACCAACGACCGATCTTAAAACAAAAAAGCCCTCCGCGCTGTGCGGAGGGCCTGAGAGTCCTAATCCGATCATACCTTCGGCGGTTTTCCCGCAGCCAGCGCCTGTACCCGGCTATGCTTCTGTCCGTAGCTGAAGTACACAACCAGTCCAATCGCCAGCCAGATGAACAACCGCGCCCAGTTGATCCAGCCCAGCTTGTACATCATGTACCCGTTCGAGATCACGCCCAGGATCGGAATCAGCGGCACCCACGGCGTGCGGAACGGCCGCGGTTGGCTGGGATTGGTATGCCGCAACACCAGCACGGAAATCGATACGATCACAAAGGCAAGCAGCGTACCGATATTCACCATTTTCCCGATGTCGTCGATGGGAGTCAGGCTGCCGACGATGGCGGCCAGCAAACCGACGAGGATCGTGTTCTTCCACGGGGTGCGAAACTTGGGATGAACGGCGGCGAAGAATTTCCTCGGCAGCAGGCCGTCATTGGCCATCGAGTAGAGAACTCGCGTCTGCCCGAGCAGCATCACCAGCATCACGCTGGTCAGCCCCGCCAGAGCGCCCAGCGTAATGATGTGCGACGCCGTGGTTAAACCCCGGTCCAGAAATGCGCGCGCGACCGGCGCCTCGATGTTGATCTGTTGCCAGTGCACCATCCCCGTCAGCACGCCGGCCACGGCAATATACAAGACTGTACAAATGGCCAGCGAAGCGATCATGCCGATGGGCAGGTCGCGTTGCGGATTCTTCGCTTCCTGCGCCGTGGTCGAGACCGCATCAAAGCCAATGTAGGCGAAGAATATATAGGCAGCGCCTGCTCCGATCCCGGCAAAGCCGTGGGGCGCATACGAGTGCCAGTCCGTACCCCAGTTGCCGCTATTGATGTAGCGAGAGCCCAGAGCGATCACGAACAGCACCACCGACACCTTGATCACCACGATCCCGGTGTTGAACCTCGCACTCTCCTTGATCCCGACGACGAGAATCGCAGTGATCACCAGCGCGATGATGAAGGCTGGAAGGTTCAAGCCGATTTCCATCCCGAACAGGTGCGGCGCCCCCAGCAGATCGTGCGCCCGCTGCAGCAGTTCGGGAGACTGCGCGCTCGTGAGAGCGCTGACTCTGTCCAGAAACGCCTGCGTGCCGGCCACTAGAGAGGAGTCCGTAGCCAGCGCCATCTGCCGCGCGACAATATTCTCGGCAGTCTTCAGCGCCGTCCAGTGATCGTAGGCCAGCCAGAGCGGCATCTTGATGTGAAAGATATTCAACAGCTCGATGAAGTGGTTCGACCACCCGGACGACACCGTGCTGGCGCCCATGGCGTACTCGAGCGTCAAGTCCCAGCCGATGATCCACGCCAACAACTCGCCCAGCGTCGCGTAGGCGTAGGTGTAGGCGCTGCCTGCCAGCGGAATCATGGCCGCGAACTCGGCGTAGCAGAGACCGGCAAACGCGCATCCCAGGCCTGACAACACGAACGACAACGTGAGTCCGGGACCGGCATACTGTGCCCCCAGTCCCACCATGACAAAGATGCCGGCGCCGATGATCGCGCCCACGCCCAGCGCCGTGAGCTGAAAAACTCCCAATGTCCGTTTAAGGCTGTGCTCGCCCGTTTCGCGGGCTTCTTCCATCAGCAGGTTCAGCGGCTTGGTTGCCAGCAGATTTGCCATCCGTTTGGTTTCTCCTTCGCAGCTACGCCGAAGCGCGGTCCGCATTCTGGCGCGCACTCCGCGACCACGCATAGTAAACCGGGATTCCCAACAGCACCACAATCAGCCCCGGCCACGTGTATTGCGGTTTGTAGCGCAATAGTACGACATCGATGAATAAAGCCATGACAATATAAATGATGGGCAGAACGGGATAGCCCACCGCCCGGTAAGGCCGATTTGCGTCCGGATGCGTCCGCCGCAAGACGAACAATCCCACGATCGTCAGAATATAGAACACCAGCACGGCAAAAATGATGTAGTCCAGAAGCTGTCCGTAGCTGCCGGAGATGCATAGCACGCACGTCCATACCATTTGAACCATCAGCGAAACCGCCGGCGTCTTGTACCTGGGATGCAGTTTGGCCACGTTGCGAAAGAACAGGCCATCCTTCGCCATGGCGTAGTAGACGCGCGCGCCGGAAAGAATGAGCCCGTTCGCACAGCCAAAACCGGAAATCATGATCGCTGCTGCCATTAGCAACCCGCCCACCGAACCGAACATCTGGGTCATGACCGCGGTGCCGACGCGTTCTTCGGCGGCGTACTTAATTCCACGCCCCAAAATTGTGGCTGCGCCCGGCGTTCCGTCGAGCGGCAGCGCGCTCAAATAGATGAAGTTGCAGGCGATGTAGAGCGCGATCACCACGCCGGTGCCCAGAGCCAGCGACAGCGGCAGGTTGCGGCTGGGATTCTTCACTTCCCCAGCGGTAAAGGTGACGTTATTCCAGGCGTCGGCCGAAAACAGCGACCCCACCTGGGCCACGGCAAGAATGGTCAGCGTGCCCACCATCACGATTGGCCCGCCCGCGCCGACCTGCACTGCGTGCTGCGCGCCAAGTCCCGCGTTGTGCCAGAAGTTCGCTCCGAAGTTCGCGGCCAGAGCCTGCGCGTTGCGCCCCAGCGCCAAACCGAACACCGCGAGTCCCAGCAATGCCGAAACTTTGGCAGCGGTGAAAACGTTCTGAATCGCCGCGCCGGTTTTCACTCCGAAGATGTTCACCACCGACAGGAAAATCACCAGCAGGATCCCCATCAGGTTCTGGGTATTGATTCCGACATCCATGTTGCCCAGCACCATGGGGCCCACGTGAAAGGGCGGGACCTTCCAGATATGCAGAATCCAATTGGATGAAGAAATCGAGGGAACGAAAACGCCCAGGAACTTGCCGAACGCCACGCCCACGGCAGCGATGGTCCCGGTCTGAATCACCAGAAACAATGTCCAGCCGTAGAGAAAGCCCCAGAGCGGCCCCAGCGCTTCGCGCAGATAAACGTACTGCCCGCCGGCCCGCGGCATCATCGCCGCCAACTCGCCGTAGCTGAGGGCGGCCACAATCGTCATGAATCCGGCAACGGCCCAGGCTCCGATCAGCAGCGCCGGCGAATCCACCTCGCGGCCGATTTCCGCCGACACGATGAAGATGCCGGAGCCGATCATCGACCCCATGACCAGCGTGGTGGCGCTGGTCAGGCCCAGCCCCTGCACCAGCTCCTTGTCCTGATGACTGTGAATTTCCCAGTCGCTGCCAGTAGGCGGCTGCGTAATCGGTGTGCTCAGGAACCCTCCTAAACAGGTAGCGCCGGCGCCCCGCCGGCTGTCGCGAGGGCGTCCCGCCCTCGCCGTCGGCTTAACCGGAGGCCACCCGACTTTACCTCAAGACGCGGAAAAATTCCTCTGCTGATTTGCGCGGCTCCCGTAACAGATCGGATATCACCGCCACGGAATCCGCCCCAGCCTCAATCACAGAGGCGGCATTCGCCCGGGTAATGCCTCCAATCGCCACCAGAGGCTTGTGCGTCAACTGCCGCGCCCGGCGCACGCCCTCAAGGCCCACCACGGGATCGGGCCTGTCCTTGCTGGAAGTCGAAAACACCGGCCCGATGGCAACATAATCCGCCGAGGTCCGATCCGCCTCCTGCAGTTGTTCGGCATTGTGTGTGGAAACTCCTAGCCACCGCTCCGGCCCGATGATCCCGCGCACAGAGTCCGGAGACAGATCCTCCTGCCCCACATGCACTCCGCCGAAATCGACGGCCAGGCACAAGTCCGCACGGTCATTCATGATCAGCCGCACGGAGTCGCCGAGATGCTTCTTCAGTTCCCGCGCCTGCTCCAGCATCACGCGCGCATTCCCCGACTTGTTGCGGTACTGCAGCAACGTGCACCCACCGGCAGCCAAGGCATCAGCGAAGGCGAGCTGTTCCGCGGTCGTCGACAGGAACGCCGTATCGGCAATGCAATAAAGGCGGGGAAGGTGAATCATGATCTCTTAGCGGAGGGTTTTCTTGGTACTCGCGACCGCGTACTCGGTACTCGCTACCCACCATTCTTCTTCAAAAACCGCTCGATGAATCCGGTGTCAATGTTCCCCGCCCGAAAATCCTCATCTGCCAGGATCTTCCGGTGCAGCGGAATCGTGGTATACACGCCCTCGACAATGAACATTTCCAGCGCCCGCGACATGCGTGAAACCGCTTCACTGCGGTCTTTCCCGCGCACGATCAGCTTGGCAATCAGAGAATCGTAATACGGCGGGATCACGCCCTCCGTATATGCCGCCGTGTCCACGCGCACGCCCGTCCCTCCCGGGGGATGGAACGCGGTGATCTTCCCTGCCGACGGCGTGAACTTCTCCGGATGCTCCGCGTTAATGCGGCATTCGATGGAATGACCCCGGTGCACGATCGGCCCCAACAGCACGTCCCGCATGTTGGCTCCGGCCGCGATCATGATCTGGCTCTTGACCAAGTCGACGTCGGTGACCATCTCCGTGACCGGATGCTCCACCTGAATGCGGGTGTTCATCTCGATAAAGTGCAGCCGCCGGTCCTGATCCATCAAAAACTCGATCGTGCCGGCGTTCGTATAACCGATCGCCGCCAGCGACTTGCACAGCACCGCGCCGATCTGATCGCGCAACTCGGGAGTGACCTGCGTGGAAGGCGATTCCTCCAGCAACTTCTGGTGGCGGCGCTGGATCGAACATTCTCGCTCGCCCAGGCTCACCACGTTGCCGTGCTCGTCGGCCAGCACCTGAAATTCAATGTGCCGGGGATGCTCGACGTACTTCTCCATGTAGAGATCGCCGTTGCCGAACGCGCCCGCCGCTTCCGCCTGCGCGGCCCGGAACAGCCCGGGCAGTTCTTCTTCATTGCGGACGACGCGCATGCCGCGTCCGCCTCCTCCGGCCGACGCTTTCACGATTACCGGGAAGCCCACCTGCCGTGCCCACTCCACCGCCTCGCCGTCGGAAGCGATAATTCCGTCGGACCCGGGCAGAATCGGCACTCCGGCCTTTTTCATCGCGGCGCGGGCCTTTTCCTTCTCGCCCATCAGGCGGGTCACTTCGGGCCGCGGGCCAATGAACTTGATGCCGCTGGTCTCGCAGACTTCGGCGAAGTTGGCGTTCTCCGCCAGCAGCCCGTATCCGGGATGCACCGCTTCGACGTTGGCGATTTCCGCCGCGCTGATGACCGCGGGAATGTTCAAATAGCTGAGCGCGAGTTGTGGCGGCCCAATGCAGATGGCCTCGTCGGCAAAGCGGACGGGCAGCGAGTGCCGGTCGGCCTCGCTGTAAATGGCAACCGTGCGGACGCCCAACTCCTTGCACGCGCAAATCACGCGCAGTGCAATCTCTCCGCGGTTGGCAATCAGAATCTTCTTGAACATGTCAGAATCGTGTGGGGACAGCCGCCCTCGGCTGTCCGGCCGGGCGAAGCCCGGCTCCTCTGCTGCGGCCTTCGCAGACACGAAGCGGCGCGCTGCCAGCGCGCCGCAAAGATCTCCGCCGCCTCACTTCTTCGGCCTGATCACAAACAATTCCTGGCCGTACTCGATGGGCTGGCCATTGACCGCCAGCTTCTTCACGATCTCCCCCGCCACGTCCGACTCAATCTCGTTGAGCAGCTTCATGGCCTCGACGATACAGAGAACTTGCCCGACTTCCACCTCGTCCCCAGCCTTCACAAACGGAGGAGCGCCCGGCGACGGCGCCTCGTAGAACGTACCCACGATCGGAGACTTCACCATGTGAAGCCCTTCTTCGGGAGCAGGCACGGCTGCTGGCGCAGGTACGGCTGCGGCCGCTATGGGCACGGCACCCAATTCAGGCGCGGCTCCCGGGGCCGCAGGCACCGCATAAAAGCGCGGCTCCCCCTGAGCGTGGACGATGGTATGCTCCCCGGCCCGCTTGATCCGGACTTTGACATCGCCGCGCTCCAACTCAAACTCGGCAATATCCTTTTCGATTAGAAACTCGATGAGTTCTTTCAGCTCTTTTTGATTCATTCGTGTACGGTGGGACCATTCGCCACTTCCCGCGAACCAAGCCCAGGAACGCGCGAAGAAGCCGGGCGTAGATTCCTGCCCGGCTGAAAAGTAAAGCCAAGAAGACTAAACTGCCAGAAAATCCTTGCTGGTCGGGGTCATCACTTCACAACCGCCAGCGCTGACCGCCACCATGTCCTCGATCCTCACGCCCCATTTGCCGGGGAAGTATACTCCCGGCTCGATCGTGATGACCATCCCGGGCTGCAGAATCTCCCGCTGCCCGTCCGCAACTCGCGGGCTTTCGTGGATCTCCAGCCCGACCCCATGCCCGGTCGAGTGGGTAAAATAACGCCCTAACCCCGCTTTGCGCAATACCTTACGGGCTGCAGCATCGACCTCGCCGACGGGGATGCCCGGCCGAACGGCGTCGATCGCCGCCTGCTGCGCCTCCCGCACCGCCTCGTAAGCCCGGCGGGCGTCTTCAGGAACGGGGCCTACCCACACAGTGCGGGTCTGATCAGAACAATAACCTGAGAGTATAACACCGAAATCGCAGACCACGAATCCGCCCGCGGCGATCGCTTGATCCGAAGCCCGCCCGTGCGGTAGCGCCGACCTCGCTCCCGAAGCAACGATCGTGGGGAAGGACATCTCCTCCGCCCCGCCCCGGCGTGCCGCATGCTCCATCTCCCCGGCGACCTCGGTTTCTTTCACGCCTGGACGCAGTATCTCGAGCGCCCGGTCGAATAGCTTCGCCCCCAAGGCCACGGCGGCGCGAATTCGATTCAGCTCGTCGCCGTCTTTAACCATGCGCGCCCGTTCCACCACGGAAGGCGCATCCTTCAACCGGATGCCGGCAGGCCGCACTTGCGTGAGCCGCTTCTTCTCAGCAATGGTAAAGTGCTCGGCTTCGATGCCGATCGTCCATCCCCGAGCCCGCTTGCGCCGCGTCCCGAGAAACTCCCCGAGACTGGGCAACAATGCCTGGCGCGCGATCACCACCTTCGCGGCCTTCACCTCCTCGTGAGCTTGGGTGTCATAGCGAACGTCCGTAAAGAGAACGCTCCCCGCCTGTTCCACGAGAAGTAGTCCAGCACTCCCGGTAAACCCGCAGAGATATCGGATGTTGGGAAGATGGCTGATCAGCAGCGCATCGAACCGGGTGGTGGCAAGATGCTCCCGCAGTTTCTTCTGGCGCGCCTGGAAGTCCATTGCTGGTGAGTTTATCAGGAGAGAAGGCAGTTCTCAGTTCTTAGGTTTCCTCCGTGCCGCTGTGCCTCCGTGGTGAGCGTGCTGACCTGGAAACTGCACTCCAGACGCAAAACCGCCGGCCTGACAGGTTCTTCAGGCCGGCGGCTTCAATCTTCGAACTCGCTGCTTATGTCTGAATGATTCGCGGCGTGATGAAGAAAATCAGCTCCTGGTTCGAGGTGTTGACGTTGGTGTGCTTGAACAGGTTGCCCAGGAACGGGAGGTTGCCCAGCAACGGAACCTGCGAGATGTTGATCGAGTTCTGCGTCTGGATGACGCCGCCGATCACCACCGTGCCGCCGTCGGTCACCAGCACCTGCGTGGTGGCCTGCTGCGTGATCAGTTCCGGGTTGCCCTGCACTTCCTGCCCGAAGTTCGGCGTGGTGTTTTCCACGTCCACGTTCAGGAAGATGGTGTTTTCCGAGGTGATCTGCGGAGTCACCGTCAACCGCAGGAAAGCGTCGACGTAGGTCACGGTCGGAGGACCGCCCAACTGCGCCTGCGTCACGATCGGCACGCGCACGCCCTGTTTCACCAGCGCTTGAATGTTGTTCTGGGTTACGACCCGCGGACGGGAGAGCACTTTCAGCAAGCCGCGCGACTCGGCCAACGAGAGGACCGCGTCAATTCGCACGGTGTTGCTGGCGTTCACGAACGACAAACCGCTCGAAGGCGACGTGGATCCCAGGTTCGAGAACAAGGGAATCGAGGATCCTGTGGAGCCGCCGCTGCCGGTGCCCGGCACCGTGATGTAGCCAGGAGTCAGTCCACTGACCGTAGTCGGCGACGAACCAACCGCCTGGTTTCCGCCGATGGCGCTGTGGCCGTTGCCCCAGCCAAAGCCGAGCTGAGTGCCGATGTCGCGGGCAAACTGCCGCGTCGCGGCCACTACCCGGGCTTCGATTTCGACTTCCTGCGTCTTGCGGTCGAGCTGCGTCAACAATCGGTCAATGGTCGGAATCGTTTTTGGAATGTCATTGATGATGACGGCGTTGGTGCGATCGTCCGCCACTACATCGCCGCGCTGCGAGAGGAATTTCTTTACCGTGATAATGACGTCTTTCGCCTTGGCGTAGCTCAGGAAGCGCGTAACCGAGACTTTTTCCACGGCCAGAGCCTCGGACTCGATCTGCGCCCGGCGGGAATCCGCTTCGTGCTTCAGAGTGTCCACCGTGGCGATGCGCAGAACGTTGCCTTCCAGTTCGCGTGCCAGTTCGTTGTTCTTGAGCACGATGTCGAGCGCCTGATCCCACGGCACGTCATCGAGCACCACGGTCAGCGTGCCGTGCACATTCGGATCAAGCACGACGTTGAGCCCGCTGATTTCGTGAATGAGGCGGAAGAAGTCTTTCAGGTCGACGTCTTTCAGGTTAACTGAGATCGGCTCGCCCGTGTACTTCGGTCCCACCGCGGTTGGTTGCTGCCCGGCCTGAGCCTTTTGCTCCGCCGCCAGATTGACCGCAGGAGTAATGCTGGGAGCCTGGTTCTGAGCCTGGGCTGCGTGGGCGCTCACGGGAAGCAGTTCCGCCGCAGTCTTGTCCGAGAACCGCGCCGCCGCTTCCTGGGCGCGAACCGTCGGTTCGTCCGCCGCGTCGTCCTTCTTCACGTCGCTCGGAACCTGGATCTTGGCCTGATACGTAGGCTCGACAACTACAAAGTCCGTGGGAGAAGCCGAATCCTTGGCAGTGGGCTTCGTCGCGGGCGTGGTCTCGGCCTTGGGTGCGGGCTGCGCGTCGACTACCCGCGGCGCGAATGGCGACATCGGCTTGCTGGCCGGAGCCGGCGAGTTCGCCGCTACCGTCTTTGCCTCGGAAGCCGCCTTGGCCACCGCGTTGGCGTGCAGGGTCAGCACCAGCTTGCCGGCCGGGCCCGGCGTCAACTCGTAGGCGCAAGCCTTGTCGAGGTCGACGACGATGCGTGTGCTTGGATGCGTCTGGCCATCCATGCCAATGCGCACGCCCTTGACCCCAGCCGCGCCCACCGCGATGCGGGTCTGTCCGGTCGCCATCACGGTCTCCGGCAGATCCACCACCACGCGAGCGGGCGAGTCCAGCGTGCTGAGCTTCGGCGTCAGCGTACCGCTGGCGCTGATCTCGACTCGGATGTCGTCCGTGCTCCGGACTACGTTGACTCGATCGAGCTGGCTCGGGGTCTGCGCGGCCGCAGCCACCCCCGCCACAAGCAAGCCCAGCAACGATACGAACTGTGTCAATTGTTGCTTTCGCATTTCGCCTCTCCCCACCCGCGGGCCTGGCCCGCGTGTCCTTCTGCAAACTTGATTTTCAGCGCTCCCGGTTTCCGGTTGCGCCGTCCTGCCTACACCGCCGGCGTGAAGATTCTCTTCACCACTTCCCGCGTGAACTGTTTTCCCAGTTTGTCCTGAATCGTCTCCTGGAACACCACCGAGTCACCCGTGATCCTCACTACGTAGCCGTTAAACACGGGATCGTTTTCCCGCAGAAAATAAGCCTTGTTCAGATTGTTGGTCACCACTGCGATGAAGCCACTGTCGGACTTCACCACGCCCCGCAGATTGATCGCGCCGATCTCCAGGCACTTCTTTCCGGTCGAACAACCCGAACCGTTCGTCTGCACTACCGGACTGAAGAACGGATCACGTTTCCCGTTCATCGCCCACTTCTTCGCTTCCGGCTTGGGCTGCTTGGGAGCATTCGCGGTCTTCATCGGAGCCGCTGTGGGCGCGCTCACGGCCGGAGCCGCGATCTTCGCCACCGGCGCAGCCTTGGCTTGCGGTTTAGGCTCCGGCTTGGAAGCCTGTGCCACTGGCTTCGAGGCTGGCGCCTTCACCGCCGCAACTTTCGTCGGTGCCGTGGCCGGTTTGGCCGCTGCCTGCGGCTGGGCCGCTGGCGCGGACGTCTTAACTGCGGCAGTCTTAACCGCTGGAGCAGGAGTATTCTTCGCGACGCTGGGCGCCGCTCCCTCCGTATGCAGCGTCAGGATTACTTTGCCGGCGGGACCCGCAGTCAACTCATAGGCCAACGGCTTCTCCAGGTCGACCACGACGCTCGTCGTCGGAGGAGTCTTGCCGTCCATGCCGATGCGTACGCCCTTTACTCCGGCGCTGCCCACGGGAATCTTGTTCTGCGAGCTGGCAACCACCGTCTCCGGCAGTTCCACGACCACACGGGCCGGCGAATTCAGTTTGCTCACCCTGGGCGTCACCGCCTGGCTGGAACTGATTTCGATCTGGACACCGTCCGCCCCCGGAACCACATTCACTCGCTGGAGCTGGTTGTGCGACGAGGAAGCCGCTGCCGGCTTCGCCGCAGATGCCGGCTTGAACCCCGGAATCGCCGCGGGTTTCACCGCGGGAGCCGGAGCACCCGGAGCCGGCTTGGCTGCCGCCGGAACTCCAGCGGCTTTCGAAGCCGCGTTGTCCTGCTTCTGCTGCAGCGATTTTGCCGTGCTGCGCGCGTTGTCGATGGCGTCCGGGTTCTGTGCCCAGGCCCCGCCCACCATCATTACCGTTGCCAAAATACCTATCGTCAGCTTCATAGCCATCCCTACTTCGCCGCCGGCGTTCCCGGTTTCGTCCCGGCGCCTGCCGCTGAAGGTTGTAGATCGTGACTGAAGTATGTGGTCGCCGTGAAAGTCGCAACTACGCTCTCGTTGGGCGCGTACTGGTACGCATGCTTGGCTTTTGCTGCGCTCGGGTTCTTCGTCGTCGCCACCAGCAATCCGCTGATATTGACGATCCGTTCCAGCTTGCTCACGCGGTCAAAGAAATTCACAGCTGAATAGTACGGCCCGTCGAGTTCGAGGTCGAACGGTACTTCCGTGTAGTACTGTTGCGACTTCGTGTCCTTGGCCGTGTAGCGCCGCAACTCCACGCCCGCCTTCTGGGCTTCCGCGTCCAGCATGGTGATGAAACCATCCACCTGCTTTTCATCGGGAACGATGCGCTGCTCGATTTCCAGCTGCTGTTTGAGCTCGGCCAGTTGCTGTTCCATCTGCTTCAGCTTGGGCCGATAGGACTCGAGCTCGTTGTTTTCCCGGATTTTGTCTTCGAGGGCATGCTGTGCGGCCGTGTTCTTGTCGTTCTGGCTCTTGAACAGGGTGAAGTACAGCGCTGCCGTCACCACCGCCCCCCCGAGGAACACCGTTGCCCACTGCTTGATGCCCGACATTTCGCTAAAATTCATCGCCATAGGTCCGCCTCTACGACTTTCCCTTCTCGCAGGTCAGCGTGAACTGGAACGCCTGCATGTCCTTGATCGAATCGTCCTGAAAGGTTTCCTTGATCTCGACGTTCCTGAAGAAGCCGGTCTTTTGCAGGTTCGCAATCAGGTTGGCGACCGCGTCCGTGCTCAGTGCCGTACCTTCCAGGTTCACTTGCGGGCCGGTGTCGTCCATCTTGCTCAGCCACACCGCTTCGGTGTTGTTCACCGTTTCGCCCAGCATGGCCAGGAGGTTGACCGGACCGGTCTGGCTCTGGCGCAGTCCGTCGATTACGTCCACGCGCCGCTTGTAGTTGTTGGCCTGGGTCTGGCGCTCCAGAAAGCGCGCCTTCACGTCGGCCAGTTCGCGGTTCTTCTGCTCGGCCACTTTCATGTGCGCCGCGATCGCCTTCGCTTGATGATCCAGCCGGTACCAGTAGCCCAGGTTGAACAACCCTGCTATCACCAGCACCGCCAGGACTTTCAGCTTGGGCGAACCCATGTCGCCCATTTCCATCGAAGGCATCGACGGACCGCCGCCACCGCGCTTGTTCTTCCCCTTGGAATTTTCGAGCAGGTTGATTTTGATCATAGGGATTCAAAGCTCCTCAGGGCCAGGCCCACCGCTACTGCCATCTGGCCGGGATTCTGCTCCACCAACTCCGCCCCGCGTCCTTCGACCGGCGGCGTCACCCGCTGGAACGGATTCAACAACTCCACCGGCATCGAGAACTCCTGCCGCAACGCTTCCATCAGGCCCGGCACCTTCGACGAACCGCCCGCCAGGTAGATCTTTTCGATGTGCTCGCCGGCCGCGCTGGCCCGGAAGAAATCGAAGGTCTTCTGAATTTCCAGCACGATGATCTCGGTGACCTGCTGCAGGATCGGCTGCTTCGCGTCCTCGCTCACCGTGCCCACCTTGTGGCCCAGCTTCAGCGACTCGGCGTCTTCAAAGCTCAGGTCCAGTTCTTTCTGCAGCGAGTCGGTGTACTGATGTCCGCCCACGCTGACGTCGCGCGGGAACAAGGGCGTCGTACCCTTCACGATGTTGATGTTCATCACGCTGGCGCCCAGGTTCAGCAACGCCACCACCTGGCCCGGCGCCGGCTGGTAGTTGTACTCGTAGCAGTTCTGCAAAGCCAGCGCATCAATGTCGACGATAGCCGGGGTGCGTCCCGACATCGAGAGTACGTTGGTGTAGTTCAGAATCTTGTCCTTCTTCACCGCGACCAGCAGGACGTCCATCTGCGGACTGCCCACTTCGTCGGAGAGAATCTGGTAGTCAAGACTGACATCGGCCAGATCGAAGGGAATGTGCTGCGCCGCTTCCTTCTCGATGGTCTCGGCCAGTTCCTGGTCGCTCATCGAGGGCAGCGAGATCTTTTTCACGATCACCGAGTGCCCGCTCACCGCAGTGGCCACGGCCTTGGTCTTGATCTCGTTGTCGAGAAACAGCTTCGAAATCGCGCTCGAAACCGTGCCCGAGTCCACGATCATCGAATCGACCACGATGTCGGAAGACAGTGGCTCCAGACCGAGGTGTGCGACCTCAATCTGCCCACCCTTTTTCTTGAGCTCCACCGCTTTGATGCTCGAGGAGCCTACATCCAGGCCAACAATGGACTTCGATCCGAATCCAAACATGTGCCCACCTTTACTGTGACCCGGCAGCTTTCGACGCCGCCTTCGGTTTGCGTTTCGCCTGCGGTTCCATCTGGCTCGACTTTTCTTCCATCCACTGGTCCAGCCGCGATTTCTTGAAGCGCCAGCGGTTGCCCAGTTTAAATGCGGGAATCTTTTGCTCGCCGACGTACTTGTAAAGCGTGTCCGGACTCACGCCCAGATATTGCGACGCCTGCCGGATATTCATCACTTCTCGCGAGTCGGCCATAGTTCCTTTTGCCTTTTCCACCACGTCCATTTCCCGCTCCGGTTCCCTCGGCCCGCGGGCTTTGCTTCGGGAGACTGCCTCGCCCTCAATTGCCTGGCCGGGGCCTTTCGGTGTTCCGAGCATATCTCAACCCCGAAAAACCCCGCCTCGAAGCGAATCTCCGCGTTTCTTTGGGTTTTTTGCCCATTTCCTGGAATTGCGGAAAGAGTGCGTCCGAGGGTAAAACTACATATTGTGGCTTACTGGACTATAGACACTATTAGAAGTGGTTATTGTGTAGAAGATGTCGGGTCACTCGCAGACCGGTAACTGAAGTACTAGGCACGGTACGGAGGTACTATGTCGCTCGCCCAAACTGCTGTTTTCGCAGGGCCTTAACCGCACCAGTTTCCAGAACCCGAGGGTTACTGCACGTCGGAAACTTGGCCGTTCAGAAACGTCACCTTCACGTCTTTGTACCCGTAGATCTGCTTGGCGCCGGCGCACTCTTTGGAGCTGGCGTGCTTGTCTTGTGCTGGGCCCAGGCGAAAACCGGAACCACCATCATGAGCAGAAGCAAAACACACTTCCGCAAGGCACTTTCATTCATCGTGAAAGTCATCGCAGACTCCTGGACTTCCATCTGACTGCCAGACAGCGTGCAAACCAGTAGATCGACGACCCAAGCAAGATGGTTCCGATCACTTTTCTGGGACCCGGTGGAGAAAGACCGGCAAGAGACCCGGGGAGGCACATCGAACGTACCCCATACTGGCATCCCGCGGCGGAGCAACGCGACCAAAACCCGGCGGGAGGCACAATCGTTTTCGGGGATTCCCCTTCTTCTTCCTCGGCAGGGCTCGCTGCTGTAATCTATGTTCCTCGGTCCGGAGGAACACTGTGCGCTATCTCGATCGCTTGCACCCCCTTGCCCTTCTTCTCATGCGCCTGGCGCTGGGCGCCATCATGGTCGTCCACGGCTACCACAAGGTTTTTGGAGGCTTGCACCAGCATGCGCAGATGGTCGCCGGCCTCGGCCTGCCTGCCTGGTTGGGTTACGTCTCCGCCTTCACCGAGTTTCTCGGGGGATTGCTGATCCTGGTGGGATTATTCACTCGGGCTGCCGCGTTTGCCGTCTGTATCAACCTGGTGGTGGCCATCTGGAAAGTCCACTTGCACAATGGACTCATGGGATCGCCCGACCACCCGGGATACGAGTTCGCCCTAGCGGCCGCCGCCCTGGCCTTCTCCCTGATCTTCTTTGGCGGCGGCCCGATCGCCATCGACCACGTCCTCCGCGGCGGAGGCAGTGGTGCGTCCAAGCGATGAGTTCCACCCGCGCTGGTGATGGGGCGCAAGCGCAACTTGTTGCGATGCGCGGGGTTTGATTGTGCGGCTCTTTCCTTTTTGCATCGGAGTCCGAGTTGCTAAGGCGATGACCCCGGGGCGTAGCCCAATTGAATTCCCGGGCTATTGAAATTATGATGAGTAGATCGCCCATGCGCTTGCATCCAAATGGTTTGGCGGTCGCATCTTACCGCCTTCAACCATAAATTACAGGAGGTTCCTCTTGAGAAAGACAGCCCTGCTCGTCGTGATGTCTGGATTCTTCTTCCTAACTACTCTCGCCCAGGCGCAACAAGCCGACGCCATGTTCGGCGGCGGCACGATCATGTCCTCTGGGACGTCCGCTTGCCCCCTAACTGGCGGGAGTTGTTTCGTGCCCGAAAAGGGAGGCTTCTACCCAAGCATCAGCGCGGACGTTGTTTTCCACAAACGCATCGGCTTCGCGTTTGAGACTGCCTGGCGAGGTGGCCAAGGAGATTATGCCGGCCTCGGCATCCCCTATCGCCCCATCTTGTTTGCCTTCAATGGGCTGTACCAACCCAAGCTGAGCAAGAAGGCCGGACTCGATCTCCTGGGCGGCATCGGCTGGCAGAGCACTCGCTTCTACGGCTACCAGCCGACTAGCAGCTGCGTCTATTTCGGCGCCTGCTATGTCAGTAGCAATCATTTTCTCGTGGACGTTGGCGGCGGCCTCCGCTACTACGTATGGGGACACGTCTTTGTCCGCCCCGAGGCTCACTACTACCACATCATGAACAATACCAGTGACTTCAGCAACAATAACGTGATTCGCGTCGGAGCCTCAATCGGCTACACCATCGGTCCAGACTAGGCCTTCAGTGGGCGGCGGTCGGGAGTTTGGTCCTGGGCAGCCAGTTCCGACCGCCAGGATTTTTCTGCCGGCCCAACAATTCGCGACTGCTTCGCCGGGCACCGTTAATCCAACGTACACACTTCAAGAACTGCACAAAACAAAAAGGGGGCTGTATTTGAGAAAGTTCGCGTTGCTCATGTCCGTGTGTGCGCTTCTTGTGGTTGCCACTCTCGCCCATGCCCAGCAGTTTGATGTTGCCCTTGGGGCGGGCACTCTCATCTCCACCAAGAACACCACCGCTTCCCAGGGATACCTGCCTCCTGCGGAGAAGGCCGGAATCTACCCCAGCGTCAGCGTCGACCGCATCTTCAAGAATCGCTTCGGCTTCAGCGCGGAAGTTGCCGTTCGAGCCAAGTATGCGATCTACAACAACTATCAGCAGTTCCGCCCCGTGTTGTATGACTTCAATGCCGTGTTCGCCCCCCGCCTGGCTAAGAAAACCAGCGCCGACCTCATGGCCGGCGTTGGCGGCCAGAGCGTGCTTTTCTATAATCCATACGGCAACTGCACCTACTCCTCAGGTTGCGTCACCCACGTGAACAGCAATCACTTCCTCATACACGTTGGCGGCGGCATCCGTTACAACGTGTGGCGAAACTTCTTTGTCCGACCCGAGGCGCATTTCTACCGCATCGTCAATAACACCACCATCTTCCACTCCGATAACGTTCTGCGCGTCGGCGCTTCCGTCGGCTACACCTTCCACACGGATTAAGATCCGCCACCGTCGAGGCATGACACTCCCGGCTTCAATAGAAAAAGGCAGCATCCGGGACGCTGCCTTTCATTCTTGTTGCCCGTCCGCCTTACCTCATTGACATGCAAATCTCGGCTTCGTGAATCGCCCGGTTGAGATGTTCAATCGCCTTCGCCCGGTGGCCACCGAAATCATGCTCCGCGCTCTCCAGATGATGCTTGGCACTCCGCATTGCCTCCAGGGCTTCGTCGATGTGCGGATGCCGTTCGGGTACCGGAGCAGCCGCGGCCGGCGCCGCGGGAGCCATAGCCACGGCGGGCGCAGGTGCCGCCGGTGCTGTTGGTCCGGCTGCCGCTGCCGGGAAGGCCAGCGTAAAGAGAAGTGTTGCCAGGATGAGCAGCGTCAAGAACCCAATCTTTTTCATGTGTTCCTCCTCGTCCGAATTCCGGCTCGGACGCAACCGGTGTGAATTCTTTCGATGGCCGCGGACACTGCTTAACCGAATCAAAGAGACCCTCCGCGACACCGGCACAGTATAGCCGCACCGGCCAGCGCCCGACCTGTGTAATAAGGTTACTCCGCAGGCTCTGTCAATTCGCGCGCCGGCTGCGCCACCACAGAAATACCACCGCCAGCAGCACCAGAATCGCAGCCACGATGTCGAACCGTTTGATGTCCCGCTCCAGCCGTTCCCAGTGCCGGCCGAATAGATAACCCGCGCCGGAAATCACCGTCACCCACAGCCCGGCGCCCAGGAAATTGAAGATTGTGAACTTCCGCCACGGCATCCGCAGCACTCCCGCCATCGGCCCCGCAATGATCCGCATGCCGAATATGAAGCGGGCAAAGAAGACGGTGACCGCGCCGTACCGCGCGAACAGGCCTTCTCCGCGCGCCAGCGTCGTGTCCTGAATTCTGAAAGCTGCCTGGTAGCGCGCCAGCAGTCGACGTCCGCCGTAGTAGCCAAGAGCAAAACCTAAGTTGTCGCCCAGCGTCGCGGCGATCGTCGCCACCACCATGATCCAGGGAAGTTGCAGATCGCGTTCGGAATAGGCCAGGAAACTCGCCAGTAACAGGATCGTTTCCCCCGGCACCGGCACCCCGGCATTCTCCAGCAACAGGGCCGCGCCCACGGCCCAATATCCGTAATGCACCACCGCATTCCGCAGGAAGTCGAGAATGGAGTGGGTCATGATTTCGCTGGGATGAGCCGCGTCCTGCTCAGACTGTACTCTCCTGCGGTGTCGGATCTTGGTATGTCAGGAATTTGATGAGCGCCCGGTTGAACTCCTCGGGACACTCTTCATAGGGCAAGTGCCCCACCCCGGGGAAAACCACGGTCTGCACATTCGCGAAATGCCGCGCCAGCCGCTCCATCGACGAAGCGTATACCGCCGGGTCCTGGCTTCCCCACATCAGGAGCGTGGGAATAGACGCTAACTTTGGCAGCAACGCTTCCAGTTCCCGCAGATCGACCGTCCATGTGCGGACAATACTCAGGGCATGCTCGAACAATCCCGGAATCGCCAGTGGCGCCTTGTAGCCTTCGAAGCTTCCAGGAGGAATCTTGCTGCGGTCGGCATACAGCCGCCCGTGCCAGTAAGGAAACAGAAAGGGCAGGTATTTCGTCACCACGCGAAACAACGCCGCGCCGAAACGAGTGGCGAAGAACGGCGCCAGCCAACTGCCATGCGCAGAGTATGGATTGACCGGGCACACCAGCACCAACCGCCGCAGCCGCGGCCTCGAGTCGCCGGCACTCAAGCCTTCCGCAGCCACCGCCATCGCCACCGCCCCGCCCCGCGATGTGCCCAGCAAGTCAAACGACGCGAGTCCCAGGTTTTCCACAAACCGCAGCACACGCCGAGCCGTCGCTCGCGTCGAGTGATCGATCCCGCGCGGCCGGTCGGAGAACCCCGCCCCCAGCAAATCGGGCGCGTACACGGTTGCGTAGGGTGCCAGAGCCGGCATTGTGTATCGCCAGGAAAACGAATACGCCAGCAGTCCGTGCAGCAGGATCAGCGGCGGCCCGGAACCCGCGCGCAGGTAGCGCATCCGGGCGCCATCAAAATCCATCCAGCACTCTTCCACGCCCTCGCCCAACGTCGAAGGAGCGCTCGCCTCGATCTCTTGAATTTCATTCATCCCAAGAATCTTCTCGCCCCGGACAACTCTTTCCTCACAACTGGATTCTACTTAAGTGAAACAACGCCTCTGTCGCTTCACTTGGGGAGCTTCGGCTCCCCGTTTTTTTCGCTTATTCCAGAGGGGCTCGGGTGCCCCATTTCTCGCGCGTCTTTTGCGCGAGAAGTGGGGAATTTGACTGATCGCGCAGATTCGAGCCGCTCTCACGCCGCTTTCCGTTTCTTCCCCAGCAATTTCTTCAGCACCCGTATCCCCTTGTCGATGTGCTTCTCTTCCATCAGGAACGGCGGCAGGAATCGCACCACCGTATCCTGCGTGCTGTTAAACAGCACTCCTTCACCCAGCGCCGCATCCACAATCGGCCGCGCCGGAATCTCCAGCTGGATCCCCTGGATGAAGCCCCGCCCGCGCACTCCCGTCGCCGCCGCTCGCTTCTCCACCAACCCCAGCAACTCCTGCTGCAAGTACGCTCCAACTTTGTTTACGTTCTCCAGCAGTTTCTCTTCCTCCACAATCGCCAGGAACTCTAGCGCGACGCGGCATGCCAGCGGACCTCCGCCGAACGTCGTGCCATGCTGTCCCGGGGAAATCGCCGTTGCGAATTCTTCCTTCGCGATGAAAGCCCCCAGCGGCAGTCCCGCCGCAATCGGCTTGGCGATCGCGACGATGTCTGGCGTCACCCCAAAACTCTGGAAGGCAAACATCGTTCCCGTGCGCCCCAGCCCGCACTGAATCTCGTCAAAGATCAGCGCCACGCGGTGACGGTCGGCCAGCGCACGGCACTCCTGCAGAAACTCAACCGAACACTCGTAGATTCCGCCCTCGCCGAAAATCGGTTCCAGCACAATGGCGCAGGTATTGTCGTTCACGGCGGCGCGCAGCCCCTCCAGATCGTTCTGCTTCACAAACGTGACTTCTTCGAGCAGCGGCTCAAATCCCTTGCGGTGCTTGTCCTGTCCCGTAAGCGACAGCGCCCCGAACGTGCGCCCGTGATACGACCCTTCCAGCGCCACCAACCGGCACTTCGCCTCACCGCCGGCGCGATGTCCCGCCAGCCGCGCCAGTTTGATGGACCCCTCAATCGCCTCGGTCCCGCTGTTCGAGAAAAACGCCCGGTTCAACCCCGAAAGCGCGCACAACTTCTCCGCCAGCGGCCCCTGGTACTCGTGGTAGTACAGATTGGAAACATGCACCAGCTTCGCCGCCTGCTCCCGAATCGCCTTCACAATGCGCGGATGCGCATGCCCCAGCGCGTTCACCCCCAGCCCGGAAACAAAATCCAGATAGCGCTTCTCGTCGATGTCGTAAACAAACACGCCCTTGCCCCGGGTGAGCACGACTGGATAGCGGTTATAAGTCTGCAGCAAAAACTGCCGCTCACGTTCTGCGATTTGTTCAAAGGTATTCATAGGAAGAGATGATTTTACCGGAAGGCGGGACTCAAGCGGAGGGCCACGACTCGGAAGCCGGTCAACGCGCGAACAAACAACGCAAAGTGAGTCTCTCTTCTAAACTACCTGCATCGCCGCCGCATCGTTCCGACTGCGGTGCGGTTTCACGATAATCTCGACATCCTGATCCAGCGCCACCAGGAAGCGCAGCAGGCGTTCGACCGAGAACTGGCGGAAGTCGCCGCGTAGCATCTTCGATACATCGGGCTGGCGGACTCCGAACAAATCAGCCGCCTCCACCTGTTTGAGGCCGCGTTTTGTCAGGATCGCGTCAATCTTGAATACAAGTTGCGCTTTGACCAGGTGTTCTTCCGCGTTGGGCACGCCAATATCCTTGAACACATTGCCGCTTCCGGTTTCGTATCGTTTTTTTGGGCTCATGGCCTTCCCCCTCGTGCAAGTTGTTCGGCCTCGCGCAGCCGTTGCCGAATCAACTCGATCTCCCGGCGCGGTGTTTGCCGTCCGCTCTTCGACTTTTTCTGGAAGGCGTGAAGGACAAAAACTGTACTCGCATATTTCAAGGTGTACACCGCCCGGAAAGTGTCACCACGGTAACCTTTGATCATTTCCAGTACGCCAGCTCCGCCAAAGCCGCTCAGGACCTTCGCGTCCTGATGCTTGCCGCCACGCTGCGCGACGTATAGCGCATATCCCATGTGGTCCTGCACCGGTGATGGGAACTCGCGCAGATCTTTAAGGCTCGCGCCAACCCAGATCACCGGCTTGAGCCGCGGATCATCGGACATGGCAACTTCATTATAGTGATATCACTATACTTCGTCAATGATAAGGCCGGTCACTCCGCCGTACTGGGGCTCGGCCAGCGTTCAATACAGCGGCGGCTGCCCCTCCGGCCGCGTCTTCCACCGCCGGTGCACCCACAACCACTGGTCGGGATACTTCCGCACATAATCCTCAATCACCTTGGTGAACATCTGCGTGTTGGCGGCGATGTCGGCCTCCAGATCGCCGCTGCGAACCAATTCGAGCGCCGGATCAAATCGCAGCCGGTACTTGCGCAACGCTGGATCCCAAATGGTGAATCCCGGAACCACCGCCGCGTCCGTGCGCAGGGCAATGCGGGCCAGTCCGCTCGCCGTGCAGGCCGGAATGCCAAAGAAGTCCACGAAGATTCCCTGCGGCGGCGTCATATTCGTGTCCATCAATATTCCGACCGTCTCCCCCGCCTTCATCGCCGCCAGCAACCCGCGCACGAAATCGTCCTTCGCAACCGTCTTGTTCCCGTACATCGTGCGATAGTGCTG
>JADGNP010000306.1 GCA_017883425.1 Candidatus Sulfotelmatobacter sp.
GTCGCACCCTGCAAGAAAAGCAGGTCCCTCGACTCCGAAGATCGTTCGCTTCGCGAACGATCTTCGGAGTCGAGGGATGACAGGATCGATTCCACGACGCAATCTTCACCCTTTCCACTCCTCCATCATCTTCGTGAATTCCTTGAACAGATAATGCGAATCATGCGGCCCCGGCGCCGCTTCCGGGTGATACTGCACGGTGAACAGCGGAAGATTTCGATGCCGCATGCCTTCCAGCGTCTGGTCGTTCAGATCGATGTGCGTCAGTTCGACTTCACTGTCGGCCAGCGAGTGCGGGTCGACGGCGAAATTATGGTTGTGCGCCGTGATCTCGATCCTTCCGGTCTTCAACTGCTTTACAGGATGATTCCCGCCGTGGTGGCCAAACTTCAGCTTGAAGGTCTTGCCGCCCAGCGCAATCCCCGTCAGTTGATGTCCCAGGCAAATGCCAAAAATCGGCTGCCGTCCCATCAGCCTGCGGATCGAATCCACTGCATACGTGCACGGCTCAGGATCGCCGGGACCGTTCGAGAGAAAAACTCCGTCCGGCTTCAAGGCCAGCACGTCTTCCGCTGGAGTCTGCGCCGGGACTACCGTCACCTTGCAGCCTTCGCCTCGCAGCTTGCGCAGAATGTTCTGCTTGATGCCGAAGTCGTATGCCACCACGTGAAATCGCGGAGGCTCATCTTTCACTCCAACCACCGCGACCGGTTCGTGTGAGCGCTCGCCCACTTCCCACACATACGGCCGCTTCGTGCTCACCTCTTTGGCCAGATCCATCCCGTCCATCTTGGGAATGGACCGCGCCTTCGCGATCAGCTTGTCGGCGTCGCTCTCGATGGTCGAAACCACGCCGCGCATCACGCCGTGATCGCGCAGATGCCGCACCAGCGCCCGCGTGTCGATGTCGGAGAGCACGGGCACCTTGAACTGCTCTAAGTACTCCTCGGCCACCTGCTGCGATCGCCAGTTCGAGCTCACGCGCGAGAACTCGCGCACGATCAGCCCTTCGATCCACGGACGCGTGGCTTCGTTGTCTTCGTGGTTAGTGCCGTAATTTCCGATTTCCGGGTTGGTCAGAACAACGATCTGCCCCGAGTAGGAGGGGTCGGTGAAAATTTCCTGATAGCCAGTGATGGAAGTATTAAAAACGACTTCGCCGTAGCATTCGCCTTTGGCGCCGTAGCCTTTGCCTCGGAAGACTCTGCCGTCCTCCAGCGCAAGGATAGCCTGCATTCTCGCTCCGGTGAGTGGATTTTCAGAATCTTATCAGGGATTGCCGCAGCGGCCAAGAGCGGAACGCGGAATCGAGAAAGAAATCTGTGGATTCAATGTGCCTGGAATTACCGCACGCGTCCCAGCTTATCCATTGGCCAGTACCCGAACACTGCCTTACCGTAGATAAAGCTCTGGTTGACCGGGCCGAAATCGCGGCTGTCGTTGGACATCGACCGATGGTCGCCTAGCACAAAGAAGGCATGCGCCGGCACTGAGGTTTCGGGATACGACCGGGAATCAGTGTAGGCCGGAGGAACGTAGTCCTCGTCGAGCGCCTCGTCGTTTACATACACCTGGCCGCCGTCGATGCGGATGCGGTCGCCCGCCATCCCGATCACGCGTTTGATGTAACTCTTGGAAGGATCGCGCGGATAGCGGAAGACCACAATATCCCCGCGCTCAATGGGTTCCAGCCGATATACGAACTTGTTCACGAAGATCCGTTCCTGATCTTCAAGCGAGGGCATCATGCTGGTTCCTTCCACCTTCACGGGCTGGTAAAGGAAGATAATGATGAACGCGGAGATGGCCAGCGAGATGATCAGATCACGCACCCAGACGCCAATGCCAGTCCCAATACGAACGGGGGCCGTCAATGCCGGCGCGGAGGGCGCACCGGCAGTCGCCGTTGGAGCTGTCACCTCGCCGGCTGATTTTGGGTCTAGGAACGTCCCTGGCATGTTTTCCTATTGTATACAGAACCGGTCCTGGCAGCAGCGGGTTGCATTTGAGCCCGAGCCTCAGTAGGACATGGCCGTGTTCGCTCACTTCCAGCATTCTTCGGAGTCGGGTTACAATAACGGCACGCGAGGACATCCCATGACACGCCGTCTATTCCGAAACAAGATCGTGTACCGCAGCCTGACCCTGGCTTTCCTCTTCCTGGTAACTCTGACCATGTCGGCCCAATGGGCCTCGCCGCAGGAAGAAGGAGGCGTCCCGGCCTACAATGCCGGGCCTCCGCCCAAAGGGACGAAGCTGCCTCCTCTTCTGACCAAGGCCGACCTCTGGGGAGCGGACGCGCAGAATGCCTACCAGACCCACGCCTACGAGTTGGCGGCGAAGATCCCCAACGTGATCCACCAGCAGCCTTGCTACTGCTATTGCGACCGCATGGGCCACAACAGCCTGCACAGCTGCTTTGAGAACACGCACGGGGCGCAGTGCGCGACCTGCCTGAAGGAGCTTTACTACTCTTACCAGCAACACCAAAAGGGCAAGACCGCCACGCAAATCCGCGCCGGAATCATCAAGGGAGACTGGAAGCAGATCGACCTGCAGTCGGCTTCCGCGATGAACTAGTTCCGAGTCGCGACTACCGGGCAGAACCCAGCCGTGTACACGACATTGGCTCTCGTTACTCGGTACACGGTGCTCGCTACTGGGGGTAGTGGTGCAGCTTCAGAATCTCGCCTACCTTCTCCTTTGCGGACTTCGCGGGTTTTCTTTGCGAGCTTTGCGGTAAGGATCTTAAACCGCAAAGTACGCTAAGGATTCGCAAAGGGCGCAAAGAAGTTATGGGAGAAAGGCAAACTGCACCATTACCGTAATGGGCGGCAACTGGACCTCCACCCACTCTTTGAGTGATACTTTAGTGCTCAGCTAAAAGCACGATCCTAAGGAGTTCCCCATTACCAAGAGCACAGGAAGAGTTTTGCACATGGCTCAGAAACCTACCGCGAAAAAGACCGTGGCGGAAGATCCGCGTCACACGCAGGCGCTGCAGAGCTACGAAGCCGGACTGCGCGCCATGCAGGAGCACAAATTCGACAAGGCGAAGCCCTATTTTCAAAAGGTCCTCGCCGGCCCCAGCAAGGAACTGGTCGACCGCGCCCACGTTCATCTCAGCATTTGCACCCAGCATCTGGAACGCTCGGAGGCCACGCAGTTCAAGACTGCCGAGGAGCACTTCGACTACGCCGTCTCGCTGATGAATGTCGGCGACTATGTGACGGCCCGCGAGCATCTCGAAAAGCTGCTGAAGCAGAACGCCAAGGCCGACTACGTGGTGTACGGCCTGGCTGCTCTCGACTGCCTCACGGGCCACGTCGAGGATTCCTTGCGACACCTGGATGAGGCCCTGCGTCTGAATTCTCAACTGCGATTCCAGGCGCGCAACGATTCCGACTTCCAGAACCTGGCGGAGGATCCGCGCTTCACGGAATTGCTCTATCCGGATCCCGGCGCCGAACTCGGCTCCTCGGACGGCGGCCTGGGCGAAGAAGAGCCTGTGTAGCCGGCCTGCGGGGACACCCTCGATGGAAACCAAAACCGCCGACTCCCTCTCACCGGAGAAGCCCGTGCGCGAGCGCGGTCTGCGCGTCGTTGCCATCGGTGGCGGCACCGGACTTTCCACTCTGCTCAAGGGACTCAAACGCTTCGTGCTCTGGCCGGCGGAGATTCCAGCACAAGCGGATTCGCCGGTCATCCGTGACTTGTGTGCCGTTGTTACGGTCAGCGACGACGGCGGTTCCAGTGGCCGCCTGCGCAAAGAACTCAACATGCTGCCGCCGGGCGACATCCGCAACTGCATCGTCGCCCTCAGCGAAGACGAAGCCCTGCTTTCCAAGCTTTTCCGTCATCGCTTCGACAAGGGCTCGGGACTGGAAGGCCACAGTTTTGGCAATCTTTTTCTCGCCGCCCTCACTTCCCTCACCTCGGACTTTTCCGAAGCCGTGCGACTCTCGTCCGAGATTCTTGTCACCCGCGGCCACATCTATCCCGCGACCACATCAAACATTGAACTCGAAGCGCTCATGGAAGACGGCACACGGGTACGTGGAGAAACCAAGATTACCGCCAGCAAGGGACGCATACGGGAACTGTTTCTCGTCCCACCGAATGTGGGGCCCATGTCCCAGACACTGGAGGCCATCGCCCATGCCGACATGATCACCATCGGTCCGGGGTCGCTGTTCACCAGCCTCATCCCCAACCTGCTTGTGCGCGGCATTGCGCAGGCGATTGTCGAATCGCCCGCGACCAAGGTCTACATCTGCAACCTGATGACCCAGGCCAATGAGAGCCTGGACTTGACCGCTGCCGACCATATTCGCGCGCTGAATCGCCACGCGCAAAAACAAATTTTCGACTACGCGCTCATCAACCGAACTCCCGCCTCCGATGAACTCAAAACCAAGTACGCCAGCGAAGGCGCCTGCCAGATCGTCAACGATCTCGAGGCCATCGAAGCCCTCGGCGTGATTCCCGTCCTCGGGGACTATCTGGAAGAGGGTAAAGTCGCGCGCCACAACACCTCCCGTGTGGCTCGCGACCTGATGCAACTCGCCGCCCAGCCAGCCGTCCGGGCGCATAAGTCCTCGGCAAATAAGCACTAGGATCCGCGTTGTCGTGGCGGCTGCGTTTCCTGTATTGTGAGTCGTCGCGTTCGAGCCGTCGTTTGTGCGCCTCGAAGACCTCCGAAACTATGCGCTCTTTCCTGGCCCTCCTGATCCTGCTCGCTCCCATCTTCGCCCTTGCCCAACCCGGCCCTGAGCAAGGCGGCCACGAAGTTCAGATCTGGGCGGGCGGCGGCCACTCCGTCAGCGGCGGACGGGGTGACACGGGCGCCTTCAACGCCGGCCTGCGTTACGGGTGGATACTCACCGGCCCGCACCTCCCCGGCTTTCTTCGCGGGCGGTTCGAATATGCGGTCGACGCGGTCCCCGTTTTCTTCGCGTTCCAGCCCGCCAACACCGCCTACGGCGTGGGCTTCGACCCGCTCGGCCTCAAGTGGAACTTCCAGCGCCACGGACGCTTCTCACCCTACCTGGAACTCTGCGGCGGCACGCTCTTCACGAATCACGACGTCCCAACTGGAACTAACACCGTGAACTTCACGGACCAGGCCGCCTTCGGTGTGCACATCCTTGGCGCGAAACATAACGTGAGCTTAGAACTGCGTTACATGCACATCTCGAACGCGGGACTAGCGACGCCGAATCCGGGGATCAATACCGTGCAGGTGCGGTTGGGGATAGGCAGATTCTTCGGCGGCAGGAAGCCCTGAGAAGTTCCTCTGTGTCCTCGGTGTAACCTGTGGTAGAGAAGTTTCGTGGTTTCAAGCAGACTCGCGTGGGGGGACGGCCGGATTGCTGTCTCCCGCGATGAACCCGAAACGCCTGTCCCCCTCGGCCAGCTCCCAGCCCCTGCTAGAATCTGGCCCA
Organism: Candidatus Sulfotelmatobacter sp.; assembly: GCA_017883425.1. Lineage (GTDB taxonomy): Bacteria > Acidobacteriota > Terriglobia > Terriglobales > Acidobacteriaceae > Sulfotelmatobacter. The sequence continues at coordinate 5,445 of JADGNP010000306.1, forward strand.
TGTCCGGACGCGCTATCAGGACTACATCTCGCATCGCGTTTCTTCTTTGCGGACTGATTTCGCTTTTCACAGCCGTTCCTTACACGATGCTGCGGGGCATCGACTTGCCGGTTCAGAGCGAATGGGTCGTATTTGCGGTTGCGCTAGCGCTGGTGGGCGTTTTCAGCGTGGTGGTCGGGCTGCTGCCCCGGTCGTGGATGGCGAAAGCATGCAAGAAAGATCGGGACGATGAACAGTTGTTTTCAGCGCCCCTCAAACTGCTCGGTGGCTTCGCGGCTATTTCCTATCTCGTGGCGGTGGTCGCCTATCTCGCTCCGCACCGCTGGAATCTCGATCCTCAACTCATGTTTTCGCTGTGCCCGATGTATTTCGTGAAGATGACGTTCGATCCCCCGCCTTTGGCGATCTTCTTGCTGCTGGCGCCCATGAACGCGGCGGTGTACGGCTCACTCGGGCTCACTTTGGGATACGCATGGTTGGCCTTCCGTAAACGAACAGCAAGTTAGACTCCCTGAAGGTCTGTCGGTTAGGATCGACGAACCGAGACCCTACCCGCGATCCTGCTTTGCAAACTTCAATGCTTGTTCCAAAATCCGAACAGAATCGCGATTTTCCTTGACTTTTTGTTGCCTTGGGCCACACTACTGCTGCTTCCCCCTCTAGCTTCCCCGCCTGCGAAGTAACGTCTTTGTCTGGCGGGCCGTACACGCGCTCGACGGTTTCCGCCGTGAGAGCGTCGGCTTGAGCACATCTCAAGCGGGAGCCTTCTATGCTTAAAAATATTATGGTTGCGGTTCTTGTGATGATAGCTGCCGCTCCGGTCCAAGTGCTGAGCCAGTCGGCCCAGCCTGCGCAGGTTCCGACCAAGATCGAAGTAGCGCCCTTGAATGTTCAAAATCGGATCGGCTCAGATGTCCCGTTGAAAGTCCAATTGCTGGATGCATACGGGCATCCCGTCTCCGCATTCAAGAGCTTTGATGCGGAAGTCCAGGTGGAGAAACCCTCCGGCCAGAGCGCGACCTACTCGCTCACCTTTGCGCCGGGAGAATCATCCAAGCAAATAACGATTCCGATCGGCGAAATCGGTCTGGCCAAGCTCACTGTGAAGCAGCATGAGAAGCAACTCGTTGGCGGATCCAATTTTGTTCTGGTGCGCCCGGCGAAGAGCCAGGCCAATGCTCCACAGCAAGCCAACAAACCACCGGCCGCGAAACCGGGCGGTGGCCCGAGCTCCCGCCAGCGTGATTTCTTCCACTGGCCGCCAGGGCAGGCAAGATTGATCCTGGCG
>JADGNP010000307.1 GCA_017883425.1 Candidatus Sulfotelmatobacter sp.
CCGCAAATGGCCAGGGCGAACAGCACGCGTTGCCTCTGGCCTCCGGAGAGATCGCCGAACTTGCGATCCCGCAGTTTCTCCAGACCGGCGGCGGCCAGGACTTCCGCGAACGCCATGGGTTTCTGGTAATACGTGGAAAACAGATCGATGTGTTCGCGGACGCGCAGCGTTTCAGGAACTCGTCCCACTTGCAACATGGCGCCCGTCCGCATCCGGTTTTCAGGATTCGTCGGGTCGCCGCCGAAAACGCGGGCTCTTCCCGCATTGGGCTGCATCAATCCCAAGAGCAACTTCACGGCCGTTGTTTTGCCTGCGCCGTTCGGACCGAGCAACGCTACGATCTCTCCGGCACGCACGCGGAAATCGACGCCGCGAAGCGCCCGGACGCTCCCGTAATTCTTGTTCACGCCTTCGAGGCTGGCGACGATCCGATCCGAATTCACAATGTCTGCGCGCTGAGGCTGCTCTAAGGTTGCGATCATTTTCAATCCTCCCGGCGCGTTTCGCGCCGTCCCGGCGGGAAGCTTGATTCATTCTTCCCATCCAGTAATCGCATCATCGCGGAGGGGAAAAGAACGCGCCAGTGCCATCCATCACGCGGCGGGCGTGACAAATGTCATCCTTACTCTTGCCTCTTGTGAGTGAATTTCAGGCTGCGGGACGAAGCAAGCACGGGGCCGCTTAAGGTAAGTACGGGGAATTCCTCAGGTTCGTGCGGGGCGTGTTACGATTTCCGAACAAGCACGGGAAATCCACAAGGCGGGAGCGGCGCTCGATCCGGGTGGCTGGATGCAGCGGACCCCCGGCTTTGCACGCCGGATAAGGCCGAGCGCGTGTTCGGATTTCGTAACAGCGAGCCAGTGCTCAAATTTTTGCACAAATCCCTCGTCACAATGCGTCCCGCCTTTGGTATGATTCCCCCACTTTCTTTGGAGGCGTACCCAATGTTACCGGCGGGAAAAAGCCTTCGCACTCTGCGTGAGAAACTCGGGCTCACCATGCGGGACGTGGAGAACTCGAGCGCGCGCGTTGCCGACAAATATCGCAACGAGGAGTTTTCGATTCCTCCGAGCCGCCTGTCCGACATCGAGACCAAGGGCATTCTGCCTAGCATTTTCCGGCTCTACACGCTGTCGGTGATCTACCGCCGAGACCTGCGCGAGTTGATGTCGTGGTACGGCGTGGACCTGAACAACCTGGCCGCCGACCTCGGTCTGGTGTCTCCGCCGAAATCGCACGTGTCTGACGCGCTGGCCGGCCTGACCTCGGTACAGGTGCCGGTGCGCCTCGATCCCAGCTTTGACGAACGTCGCACCACCAACCTGGGCCGCATGGTCGAGCAGTGGGGATTGGTCCCCATCGCCTACCTCGCGCAGTTTGCCAACAGCGATTTCACGTATGGCTACGTCGGCACCAACGATTTCACCATGTATCCGATTCTGCCGCCCGGCAGTTTCATACAGGTCGACGAATCGAAGAACAAGGTGGTGGAAGGGTCCTGGCGCTCGGAATACGAACGTCCGATCTATTTTGTGGAAACTCGCGATGGCCATACCTGCTGCTGGTGCAGCATGCGCCGCGAAGAAATCATTCTGCAACCGCATCCCTTGTCTCCCGTTCCAGTTCGGATCCTGCGGCACCCGCAGGAAGCAGAGGTGCTCGGCCAAGTCGTGGGAGTCGCTATGAAATTGACCGAGTGGCACGCCCTCGATTCTTCTCCAGGCTCGAAAGGGCCAGCAGCACTGAATTAAGGTGAGTAGCGGCGGGTGAGGCCTGGTGCTCGCCGGGCAGCAAATCCTCGAAACGGTCGCGCATGCCCTCGACATAGGCGTGTGCAGCAACCCCGCTGCCTCGGCTCGATTCGTCCAGATCGTCGACCAGCAACGCCAGCGGCGTCCGTAAAACCCCCGCCACGATCTCGGCATGGGCCGTCTTTAAAGCGCGCTCGGAAGACTCCGGCCCGTGCACAAGTTCCATCCCCCAGTGTTCATACCGGCCTTGGGCGCGGCGCAGGGATGCCAGATAGGCCAATTTCCCCAACAGACCCGAGACGGCCGCCAGAGTGGTTTCTTTCACGTCTTGTAGAGCGGATTTCAGGGTCATCTTGTTACGAATTCCGAACGCTCAAAGGTTTGCGAACTCATTGCGCCCGCGAGTGCGCCCATGAAACTATCACGGTCCAACTCGAAGTCACAAGGAGAAAACAACCGTGAAACGTGTGCTACTCATCCTCGGAGCAGCCGTACTCTTCCTGAACACTTTGGTGATTCCAACCGTAGTTCGCGCTGACGGAGGAGCCACCGGCACCAGTTGCGGCAAGACTTTGTGCAAGCCTTAACCGAACACTGATTGTGCAGGAAAGACGCGCGAGCAGTGACGGCGAGCCCGCCGCCTTACGAAAACAGAACAAGAATCACGAACACGTTGCCTCCAGCAGCGTGTAGCGGTATAGTGCCTCGGTATCGCTATGCTGCAGGCGCATTCACAACTTTGGCACTATCTCTGGGTTGCGCCCAACATCCTTTTTCTCGTTCTTGGGTTTGTGCTCTGGCGGCGGAAGCTAGCCAAACAGTTCCCCGCCTTCCTCGCTTTCGCTATCCTCAGTTCCATTGGTCAACTAGCGGTCTACGTAGCCGATGTAGTGCCGGCCGTTACAGCTGAGACGTTCTGGCGTGTCGACTGGGCGAGTTTACTAATTGAAGGAATATTGAAGTTTGCAGTAATCGGCGAGATCTTCGCGCATGTTTTCGGTTCTTATTCCTCTCTGGCCCGTCTTGGCAGATTCTTGATCCGGGCCGTTGGGGTTGTCATGGTCCTTGCCGCCGCCCTTGCCGCCGGCTACGCCCCGAAAGACAGCCTCTTCGGAATCGTCTCTGGAGCACACCTCCTCGAACAGACGATCTACCTGATTGAATGCGGACTGCTGGCTTTTATCTTCGGCCTATCGTTTTACTTCCGTCTCTCGATTGGCCGGTCGCTTTTCGGAATTGCTCTTGGCCTCAGTATGTCGGCATGTGTTCATCTTGCGGTTTGGGCTGTAATCGCCAATGGCGGCCTCCCTGACCAAACGCGTGATCTTCTCGATTTCGTTAACATGGCCGCGTATCACATCTGCGTCCTGATCTGGTTTTACTACCTGCTCATTCCACGGAAAGCTGCCACGCAGAAGTCTGCGGTTCCGTTGCCTGAGAACGATCTCGACGTCTGGAACCGCGAACTGGAGCGTCTGGTACACCCATGACTCTGGCTATCATTCTCGTAATCGCCGCCGCGCTCGCGCTTGTCTTCATCCTGGGCGTCACGCTCTCTCGAAGCCTGCAGATTTCTGCAGGCACCAGCCTGGCAGGCAAGATTCAACCCATTGACGTCGAGGCCTTCCGCAACCTCATCGACCCGGCGGAGGACGACTACCTGCGCCGCCGCTTACCCGCTTCGGAGTTTCGCCTGGTGCGGCGGGAACGGCTGCGTGCCATGGCCGCCTACGTTCAGACCGCGGGAAAGAACGCCACATTTCTCGTCCGCATGGGACAAAGCGCCTTGACCGCAGGCGATGCCCAGACCGCGGAAGCCGCACGGCGACTGGTGGATAACGCGCTCTTGCTGCGCCGCAACGCTGCTTTCGCGCTGCTCAGAATCTATATTGCCTTGGCGTGGCCGAACTCCGGCTTGGCGGCCGCGCCCGTCCTTCACGGCTACGAGCAGTTGAATGGCTCCGCCATGCTGCTGGGCAGGCTGCAAAATCCCGCTGCCCCGGTTCGGATTTCGGTCACGTTGTGATTCTGATCACTGACACCCGCACGGCCTTTTGCCATGCTGCCCGCGCAGAACTCCTGTCCAGAGAAACATGAGCTGGGTTAACTCGGGCATCACCTCTTTTCATTCGTGACTTGTTTTCGGGACACGTTCTGTTATAAAAACCAGCGGGCCAGCAAAGCGTTCCAAACCATTTCGTGACTACATCGGCAATCTGCCGTGGGAATCGTTCCCGCCGTCTGCTCGCCTTCGCGAGTCCAAGGGAGAACCCTATGATCCGCACCTTGAGAGCTGCCTCCGTTTGTTTCTTTTTCCTGCTGTTTTCTGCGATTGCCTTTGGCCAGGGCGGCGCCGCCACTGGCGATCTGCATATCATTGTGAAAGATCCCAGCGGAAATATCGTCACCACCGCCACCGTGACCGTGCGCGACGCCGCCAAGGGCCTGGAGCGTACCGCGACCGGCGATGGCCAGGGCGGCTACAGCGCGCAATTGCTGCCGCCGGGCACCTACTCGGTCACGGTCGAAGCGGCGGGGTTCACGAAGATCACAGAGACCGGTGTGAGCATCACGGTGGGCGGACTGGTGGAACTCCCAGTGAATCTCTCGGTCTCAGGCGGCAGGGAGATTGTTGAGGTCAGTGCGCAAGGAGAACTGGTGGAAACCTCGCGCAGTTCCACGACCGACACCATCAGCCAGCGGCGCATTGACAATCTGCCCATCAACGGGCGCAACTACATCAATTTCACGCTGACCGATTCGCAGGTCGTGCACGACGCCGCCCCCAACCTGGGCGCAGCTCCCACTTCCGGCCTGAACATGAGCGGCCAGCGCGCCCGCTCCAATCTGGTTAACGTCGACGGCACCGATGCCACCGACAATTCCGTTAACGGCGTGCGCTCCACCGTCTCCCAGGAAGCGGTGCAGGAGTTTCAGATCATCACCAACAACTATGCGGCCGAATACGGCCGCGCCTCCGGCGGCGTAGTCAACATCATCACCCGCTCCGGTGCCAACGACTTTCACGGCGACGTGTACGGCTATTTGCGCAATCGAAATTTCCAGGCGGTGAATCCGTTCAGCACGGTTAAGGATCCGGCGTACACCCGCGTGCAGGCGGGCACCGCTTTTGGCGGAGCGCTCAAGAAGGACAAGACTTTTTACTACTTCTCCTACGAAATTACGCGCCGGCATGAAACGGGATTCTCCAGCATCGGGCAGAACAATTTCGGGCTTGTCCCGTTCGACACGACGCTGGTCGGTATGCCTTTTGGCACCCTGCAGTTGAGCCCGGGCCAGATTGGGTTCCTCACCGATCCGAATGTCTTGGCAGCAGAGGCGGACCCTGTGAATTATCCAGGTTTTGCGCAAGAGGTCGGCGCCTATGCCGGCCTGATCGGAGCCTCCTCAGGGCAGGCAATTCAGGGATTTTGGCCGAGCCAGCTGGTGATCGGTGCGACCGGAGGCCTGCTCGACAGTTGGGCTGGCTTCCCCACCACGTGCCCGCCAGGGAGCGCGTGTGCTCCGGTACCAGCTTCCTACCAGACCTTGGCGTCGCAGATGGGGAATTTCCCGGTCTTCGAAGGCACCAGTCTCTACTCGCTGCGCCTCGACCACAACATCAACAGCGCCAACCGGCTCATGCTGCGCGCCAACGTCAGTCCCAGCACCGTAACCGGGATCGAGGTCAGCGGTCAGGACCAGCCTTTTGGGCAGAACGCGTACTCGCGCACTTCCCAACAAACCTATCGCGACGTGGCCGGCACGGTGCAGGACACATGGACTATCGGCAACACCAAGATCAACGAGTTCCGCTTTCAGTACGCGCGCCGCGGTCTTTCGTATTTCTACAACACGCAGATTCCCGGCGGCTCCGACCCGGCCGTCAACATTACAGGGATTGCCTATTTCGGACGCGAGCCGTACTCCTACATCCAGCGTACGGAGACGCGCTACCAGTTCACCGACAACTTTTCCTGGAGCGTCGGCCGCCACAACATGAAGTTCGGCGGCGATATTAACTATCTCCCCGTGAACGCCACCTTCACGGTCAACTACGGAGGCGTTTTCGATTTCGGTGTTTTCCACGCCGACACCCTGGGCTTTGCCTCCCCGATTCCCGACACACCCTTCCCCGACCTCTCGCCGGTGCAATCCTATGGCGCGGGGTTACCCTCAACCTTCATTCAGGGCCTGGGCAGTCCCAGCGACACGTTTAAGAACATCCCGATTGGCGTGTTCTGGCAGGACTCCTGGCGTGTCAGTTCCAACGTCACTCTGAACTTCGGCGTCCGCTATGATGTCGAGATTCCGCCCAAGTTCAAACCACCCCAGGGGCTGGCGCTTCCCGCCTACCACCTGCTGGGATTACAGAAGGGGATACAGACCGATAAGAACAATTTTCAGCCCCGCATCGGCATTGCGTGGGATCCCGCAGGCAATGGCAAGACCGTCATCCGCGCTTCGTACGGACTGTTCTACGATCACCCGTTGCTCGGCTTGTATTTCCTGGGAGACGCTTCCGACGGTTCCTCCAGCGGCCAGCTCGCGTTCGCCGGCACTGGATTCTGCAGTGGCGCGGGAAACCCGGCAAATTTGAACGCGTTTCCGATCTTCCAAGGTCTACAGGGCCTACCAGAATGTGCGCCGTCGGTCTTTCCGCAGGCGAATACCAACCTTGGCTACCTGCCAGACCAGCAGCAGTTCCAGTCGCTGAATTTCCCGCAGTCGGTCTTCCTAAACCAGAACTACCTGAACCTGGCCTCAAGCAACCCGACGTTCCTGCCGCTGGGCTTCCAGCCCTTCGGTTATCCGCAGTCCAAGAACTTCGTCTACGCCTACGCGCAGCAGGCCAACCTGACCTTGGAACGCGATCTCGGCCGCGGCTTCGCTCTGAGCCTTGCCTATAACTTCAACGGCGGGCGTCATCTGAACCGGCCCATCAACGCCAGCACCGTCCGCGGGGATTTG
>JADGNP010000308.1 GCA_017883425.1 Candidatus Sulfotelmatobacter sp.
GTCGAGGAACCTGCTGTTGGACGCGGCAGAAAAGCAGGTTTCTCGACTCCGCAAGGTCTGTCCGCTCGCGGACAAACCTTGCTGCGCTCGAAATGACAGAAGGGGTGAGTGTCACAATATTGTGCAATCTTCAATTAAGACACTGTCACCCGATGGAGGTTTTGTGAAACTAGCAGCAATTCTTCTAATCGCCCCTCATTTTATTGAGCGATAAGACGATTGCCCTACTTGCCGCGACTAGCGTCCCCGTATTCGGAGTATTTCTGGGGCTGCCGCTTGTGCCACGCTGTCGCCTGCTCGTAGGCGTGAGCTAACTGCAACACCATATCCTCCCGCCAGTGCGGCCCTGCGATCTGCAGGCCGATGGGCAGTCCGCTCTGCGTAAATCCGCAAGGCAAGGAAATCGCCGGCAATCCCCACACATTGAATGGCCGCGTGTTGAGCAGGAGCTTGAGTTCGGCCGGACGCAGGGCGTCGGAATTGGCTCTCAAATCCGCAATCGCCGGAGCCGGCATGCGTATGGTCGGCGTCACCAACACGTCGACATCGGCAAAGACTTGGCCGATGCTGCGGCGAGCCTCGTCCAGTTCGCGCCGACGCTGGATGTACTCCGCAGCAGAGACCTTCTCTCCCGACCGGATGCGTCGCACTGTCTCAGGCTGGTACAACTCCGGGCTCTTCGCAATGTTCTCAGCGTGATATGCATACGACTCGGCCGCCTGCAGCGTGCGGTCGGTAGGCACTTCGAGTTGCACTTCTCTTAACTCCGCACCGAGGCTTTGCATTCCCCGCAGGGCGTGTTCCATCGCCGAGGCCACTTCCGGATCGAGATCGTCGAAGAAATACCCGCGAGGCACGCCCACGCGCAGAGCCTTCGCACCCTCCCGTAGTGCGGAGACATAATCCGCCACAGGAATATCCGCCGTGGTGATGTCGGCCGAATCGTATCCCGCAATCGCTTGCAGAACGATGGCCGCGTCGGCCACGGTCGCAGCGAGCGGGCCCACATGGTCCAGCGACAACGACAGAGGAATCACGCCCCGGCCCGACACACGCCCGTATGTTGGCTTTAGTCCGACACAACCGCACAAAGCTGCCGGTTCGCGAATCGACCCCGCCGTGTCGGTGCCAATCGCGGCATAAGCGAGACCCGCGGTGACTGCGGCAGCCGACCCTCCCGACGATCCTCCCGCGATCCGGCCGAGATCCCAAGGATTATGAACATCCCCAAAGTAGCTGACCAGCGAACTCCCGCCGTAGGCGAACTCATGCAGGTTATTCTTCCCGATGATGACCGCGCCCGCGTGCCGCAACCGCCGAACCACTTCCGCATCGTGGCTCGGAATTCGATCTTGATACAGAGCGCTGGCCGCAGTCGTGCGAACCCCCGCCGTGTCAATGAGATCCTTCAGCGCAACCGGGACGCCATGCAGCGGCCCGCGCCACTCCCCACGCAGAATCTCAGATTCAGCCCTCCGCGCCTCAGCCAGCGCAGACTCACTCATAACCGTGATGAACGCGTTGAGTCCAGGGTTCAACTTCTCGATGCGCCTCAGGCAGTCCTGGGTAATCTCCACCGGAGAAACGTCTCTCCGCCGCAAGCGCTGCGCCAGTTCCGAAATCGGGGTGAAGTCAGTCATGAGGTGCCCCATTGTAAAGCCAGGATCCTTTTCCCCAGTGTCCTCTGTGTCCTCTGTGGTTCCGAATTTTTCACCCCCCCAATCGCCGTCATCCAAAAGTCCTATAATTGTCGCAGTCGGTTTTCTGGGGGCCAGGGAAAAATCATGCCAGAGATGACGGTCGCGCCCGTTGCGACGCACGGTTTCTTCGTGGATGGCCGGTGGCGGGAAGACGGCGACGTCGTCGAGATTCACGCCCCGTACGATGGAAGCCTTATAGCTCGGGTAGTGCAGGGCCGCCGCGAGCACGCGGAGGCCGCCATTGCCGCCGCCGTCAAGGCTTTCGGCACCACGCGCCGTCTGCCCGCATTCGAGCGCCAGCGCGTTCTCCGTCGAATTTCCGCTTCCATACTAGAGCGCAAGGAAGAATTTGCCCGCACCCTCGCGCAGGAGGCCGGAAAGCCCATCAAGGCCGCGCGCATCGAAGTCGAGCGGGCCATCTTTACCTTCAACGTGGCCGCGGAAGAGAGCACCCGCATCTACGGCGAGTTTCTTCCCCTCGACTGGCAGGAATTCACCGCCGGCCGCTGGGGCATCGTGCGCCGGTTTCCACTCGGCCCGATCGCCGGCATCACGCCATTTAATTTCCCCATCAACCTCGTCGCCCACAAAGTCGCCCCGGCGATCGCCGCGGGTTGTTCCATGGTGTTGAAGCCCGCTCCCGAGACGCCGCTCTGCTCGCTCCTTCTCGCCGAATGCGTGCAACAGGCGGGCTGGCCCGACGGCGGACTCAACGTGCTTCCGCTCTCCAATGAAGACGCCAGCCTTCTGGTGACCGACGACCGCATCAAACTCATCAGTTTCACCGGCAGCGTGCCCGTCGGCTGGGACATCAAGCGGCGCGCTGGAAAAAAGAAGGTCGTCCTCGAACTGGGCGGCAACGCTGCCGTCATTGTGCACAGCGACGCGGACCTGGGTTACGCCGCCGAGCGCTGCGTCACCGGAGGATTCGGCTATGCCGGCCAGACTGGCATTTCGGTACAACGCATTCTGGTGGAGCATTCGGTCTACGGAAGGTTCACCGACCTGTTCGTCGAGGGCGTGAAGAAGCTGAAGACCGGCGATCCGCTCGATGAGTCCACCGACGTTGGCCCGCTCATCCGCAACAGCGACGCGGTACGGACTACGGCGTGGGTGGAAGATGCGGTTAGCGCTGGCGCGCGGTTGCTGTGCGGTGGCGGACGCAAAGGGCAGATTGTCGAACCCACCGTGCTCACCGGCACCAAGCCCGAGATGAAAGTGAACTGCCAGCAAATCTTCGGCCCCGTGGTGACGGTTGAGCCCTACAAGGATTTCGATCAGGCGCTACGCTTGGCCAACAATTCCGCCTACGGCATGCAGGCCGGCGTCTTCACCCGCGACGCGAAGTTGCTCTTCCAGGCTTACGAAGAACTGGAAGTCGGCGGCGTGATCGCCGGAGACGTTCCCTCGTTCCGCATCGATCAAATGCCCTACGGTGGCGTCAAAGACTCTGGCCTGGGCCGCGAAGGTCTGCGCTACGCCATCGAAGAGATGACCGAGCCCAAACTCATGGTCATGAACTTGCGCTAGGCGTGGCGCCAGCCGAATCGAAAACAGTCTGCGTTGTTCCTTCGTGTAACTTCGTGTCCTTCGTGGTTACCGCCTTGCGACAGTCCCGAGTGCGCCCTCGCCGTTGAAAAACTCGACATTTTTTTAGTAATGTTCCCTTCGAAACTTTTTTCTTCTGCGAAACCCAAAAAGCCGCGACAAACCCCGACGAAATATTTATAATTTCCAGTTTCACAGACAACTCCCAAAGCCAGTGGGTGGTTTTCTTTTCGTCGTACAAAATCAGTGCTCAACCGAATAGCGGACGATCCGCCGGGTTTCTTCATCCAGATCTCATAAGGGAATGTCGCAGATCTTTCATCGCAGTACAAATACCCTGTCCCGGGCCACCATCTTTGGCGCGGTCTTTGTAGTTGCGGCGCTGGGCTGGATGGCGATGGAGATCCAGCGCTCGCCCTACCTTACCTACGCCGGAGTGCGCAAGCCGCAGCCGGTCCCGTTCAGCCATCAGCACCACGTTACCGGACTCGGCATCGACTGCCGCTACTGCCATACCTCGGTTGAGACCTCAAGCTTTGCCGGCATTCCTCCGACCAAGACGTGCATGAATTGCCACTCCCAGATCTGGACCAACGCCCGGCTCCTCGAGCCGGTGCGCGCCAGCTACAAATCGGGCGAGTCGCTGCAGTGGACGCGCGTGAACCAGCTCCCCGACTTCGTGTATTTCAATCACAGCATTCATATCAACAAAGGAGTCGGCTGTAACACCTGCCATGGCCCAGTCGACCAGATGCCGCTGATGTATCAGCAGGAATCGCTGCAGATGGAGTGGTGTCTGGGCTGTCACCGCGCCCCAGAGAATCAGTTGCGCCCGCGCGATCAGGTATTCAACATGCGCTACCAGCAGCCCACCGGAGCGAACCCGGTTGTGGTCGACGGGCAGAGCTTCACGGATCAGATCGACTTGGGCGCAGTCCTGGTCAAGAAATACAACGTGCGCAATGTCAAAGACATTACGAACTGCAGCACGTGCCATCGCTGAAGTCATGAGCGACGAAGTCAGCCGCGTGAGTGGCGAAGTCAGCCGCGAAGCGGCGAAAGAATGCAGCCCACGGCGCAAGCCGTGGGAGGAAAGCAAAACCTGGAACAAGCCCCGTAGGGGCGAAAGAAGATAGCCCGGCACGGTAGTGCCGGGTCCGATGCGAAACAACAGAACAAGTCCCGTAGGGACGGCACAAAGCAAACGCTCGACGAACGAATGACGATCGACGACAAAAACAAGCCCGGAAAGCGCGAGGATGTTTGCCCCAGCCAAAAGGGCAAGCTGGACCTGAACTCCGTCCGCGCGCGAATTGACCAGGCAACGGCGCACGACGCCGCCGAAAAAACGGGCCCCGAATACTGGCGCAGCCTCGAAGAACTCGCCGGCAGCGACGACTTCCAGGAAGCGCTGCATCGTGAATTCCCCAAGGGCGCCTCGGAGTGGGTCGATTCCGTTTCGCGCCGCGGATTCCTCAAGGTGATGGGCGCGTCCCTCGGCCTGGCGGGCATGACCGGATGCGTGCGCCTCCCGCTCGAGCCCATCGTCCCCTACGTCCGCCAGCCGGAAAATGTAGTTCCGGGCCGCCCCATGTATTACGCTACGGCGTCGACGCTAGGCGGATACGCCAGCCCGCTGCTGGTTGAAAGCCATCTCGGTCGTCCCACAAAAATAGAAGGCAATGACCAGCATCCGGCCTCGCTTGGCGGCACCGACATTTTTGCGCAGGCCTCGCTCCTCGGCCTCTACGATCCCGATCGCTCACAGACCGTCATGTCGATGGGCGACGTGCGCTCGTGGCAGGCATTCCTCGGCGCGATCCGCGGCTCGCTCAGCGCGCAGAAAGCATTGCAGGGCGCGGGTATTCGCATTCTCACGCCGACAATTTCTTCGCCCACGCTCGCCGATCAGCTGCGCAATTTCCTGAAGATTTATCCGCAGGCCAAGTGGCACGTCTACGAGCCGGTCAATCGCGACAACGTCCTCGAAGGCGCGAAGCTAGCCTTCGGTCAGCCCGTCGAGACCCGCTACGACTTTTCGAAGGCTGATGTAATCGTCTCGCTCGACGCCGACTTCCTCTATGCCGGATTCCCCGGCAACACCCGCTACATCCGCGACTTCGCCAGCCGCCGCAATCCCGACAGCGGGAGCATGAACCGCCTGTACGTAATCGAGAGCACGCCAAGTTCAACGGGAGCGAAGGCGGATCATCGAACACCCCTGTCGGCAATGGCCGTTGGGTTGTGCCTCAAACGTCTGTCAGCTCCAGTCTCGGGCGCGATAGTGACCAGCATCCTCGGAGAAGGCCCGGGCCACGACGAAGGCGATAAATCGCCGTTAGAGGACGCACGGATCGAAATACTTGCCTCGGTCGTCAGAGCAGAACTCGCGAGAAACATCGGTGCAAGCGCAGTTGTCGTAGGTGACCACCAACCGCCAGCAGTGCATGCTCTGGCTCACGAACTAAATGCCAAGCTCGGCAACATCGGCAAAACCGTCTTCTACACCGACCCGGTCGACGCCAATCCGATCAATCAGACTGAGTCAATCAAAGAACTCGTCGCCGACATGAATGCCGGCAAAGTTGATCTGCTGATCATTCTCGGAGGCAATCCCGCCTACGACGCTCCCGCGGATCTCAACTTCGCTGAAGCTTTGAAGAGCGGCAAGACTCCGCTGCGAGTGCACCACGGTCTCTATCAGAACGAAACCGCTGAACTCTGCCAGTGGCACGTCAACGCCACGCACGAACTCGAAGCCTGGGGTGACGCCCGCGCCTACGACGGAACAGTCAGCATCATCCAACCGTTGATCGCACCTTTGTACAACGGCAAGAGTGCGTTGGAATTCGTCGCGCTGCTCTCCGGCCAAGCCGATGCGACTGGTTACGATCTCACCCGCGCCTACTGGCAAAAGCAGCACACTGGCGCAGACTTCGAGCAGTTCTGGCGCAAGTCGCTCCACGATGGTTGGATCGAAGGCACGACGTTCGCGCCAAAGACGGTAAGCCAGGCGGGTGAGGTTGTTAAAGGAGCCCCGATCCCGGCTCTGGGCGCCATCGAGCTGAACATCCGCCGCGACTCCACCATCCACGACGGACAATTCTCCAACAACGGCTGGCTCCAGGAACTCCCCAAGCCGATGAACAAGCTCACTTGGGACAACGCCGTCCAAATCGGTCCCGCGATGGCGCAGCGCCTGAACATCAAATCCGAAGACGTAGTCGAGCTTGAACTCAACGGCAAGAAGGTCACCGGCCCCGTCTGGATCCAAGCCGGTCATCCCGACAACTCCGTCACCATCACGCTCGGTTACGGACGCAAGCGCGCCGGCCGCGTCGGCACCGCGCAAGGCTTCGACGCCTACGCCCTGCGCACCACCGCCGCCCCGTGGATCGCCACCGGCGTCACCATCCGCAAGACCGGAG
>JADGNP010000309.1 GCA_017883425.1 Candidatus Sulfotelmatobacter sp.
TGCCTTGTCATTCCTGAGTGCTGGAACCTTCCTGGTGCAACCCACCGGAACTGGACAGACGCAAATTCGGGCCGATTTGAGAAACTACAACCTCCTTTTGAATCCCTCCAGCAGTTGCGACATCACCAACGACTCGCTGTCCGTTCCGGGAAATGCCGCACAAGTCACGGTGCAAGGGCCACCCCTGATTCTCCCCGGCGGGTCAGGCAGCGGAACGGGAATCATCCCCGGCACGAGCAACGGGCAGCCGATCGACAAGGCCTACGTCGCGGTTTCAAGCGCCGACATAGTGTCGGTGATCAACGCGGACGGAGGCCCGACGACGGCTCCGCTGAAGTCGATTGCGATGCCCTCTGGTTACGTGCCCACCGCGACCGCCGCGGAGCCCACAACCCTGCGGGTATACACGATCAGTTACAGTTCACCCAGCGTGGTTGTAATTGACGCCGTTCAGGACGTGGCGGCCGCCTCCATCGCGTTGCCGGTTACTCACACGCAGGGCTTTAGCGGGAGCAATTGTATGGTGTGCGGGGTTTTGGCCGATCCCATTGCGAAGCAGGTGATCTTCGATACCGCAGATGGATATTTCGTGTACGACGAGACTCAGAACATGATCGTGCAGTCTTATGCCGCGAGGCCGGCGGAGAATTTCGGCTACAACCCCGTGACCCGGCAGGTGGTGAGTCCATATTACGGCGCACCGTTTTATTCGAATGTGTACGGAATGGACCTGCTCGATCTGGGCACGAACAGTTCGTTTGCCTTCACTGGTTCTGTAGGGACCAAACCAGATGGAGTTGCGGTTGATTTCACCACGAATGTGGCGATCGTCGCGAATGAAGCCGAAACCAACCCCGTGGGCTTCATCACATTCGTAAACTTGAACGCTGAGTCGCAAGTTAACGGATCGTTCAGCGCTCCCACTTCGACGTATGCCTTCCCAGATGCAACCTCTTATTGTTCGGGTGGCGCAAACTCATCGGAGTGGACCATGCCCTCTGCGGATATCGTGAACCACCTGCTCTTCGTTGCCAATGAGTTCAGCGACTGTGCCGGGATTCTAGATTTGCCACCAATCTCGTCGGCTGGGACGCCGAGAGGCGCGTCTCAGTTCCGCTTCGGCGAAATGCCGCTCGGACCAGATGGAAGGGCGTGGAGCAACTCACACGACCCGCATGGTGCGATGGTTTTCGTTAGCGTCGTGGATGGGAGAAGCTATGCTTTTCTCACGAGGCTGGACGGTTTGTACGTTACGCGCATCGATTTATTGAACTTTTTCAATGCGCCTGTGTTAACCAACGCTCCAGACGTCGTAGATCTGACCCCGCTAGTGGTGTTCATTCCAACACAATGAAAACGGCAAATGGCTGTGAGTGACTACTCTCTGGCGCTACACCTGTCTCGAAAGGGAACCTTTATTGGCCAGGCAATCGGGGGCCCAGTGTACCGTCTGGCTGGCACCAGCAATGGTCGATTTGTGCTACAACCGGACCGGCCACCAGGCCACAGTGTCCAGCGGCTCATGTCGCAAGTAGTTCAAGGCCTGCGTGACGGAGTCCAGGCAGTCGTCGTGGGTGCCCTTCGGGAATGCGGCCAGTTCATCGACGAAATCGTTCAGCCAAGGCGCGGACTCCGGCAGGAATGCCCGTCCGACTTCGATCAGCGGCGTCACGGACTGCGCAGGCGTTTCTAATAACGGCCAAGTACCTCACCGGTGAAGGCATTCGAGATCGTGAGCGTGGGCACTACGGATCGAGGTCCCTTCCGACTTCCTCGGCCAACGGGTCAAGGGACAAGCCTTCGTTTTCGAGTTCTTCGATGACGGCGTGCTTGCGCTCCGCAGATTTCCAGCGCTTGAGGAAGTCATCGAGGCTTGCGAAGCGCTTCTGAAGAGCTGGTCCGGCCGTCGTAGTGAGATTGGAGTGACACTCTGTGGTCTGTGATGCAGGCTAGGAACTCCTCACGGTCAAAGTCTGTTTCCACCAGCCTCTCTGATTGGATACGTTTGCGCCTCTCTTCCACGAGAGGCAAGACCCTTTGATAGTTTTCTTGGGAGAGCGATCCTGAGTCTCGAAGCTCCTTCTCGGCTTGCTCCAGAGCCCAGATCTCTAGAAGTAATTCTAGAGATCGCTGATTCTCTAAACGATCTTCCCAACTTGTGCGATCATCCCAGATGGCTGATTGCCGAACTGAACCGCTCTCACATCGTGTGGCTCGCCGAAGCCTCCACATGCACTCGGCAATCTTGACGACCAGCCACTCTTCATAGATGCCTACCGGCTGGAACTCCTGGTGCAGCTCATCGAGGAGCGTCTGAAACTCCTTCTCGGGCTCATACCCATCGCAGATGGGAATTGCGACGTGCCTTGCGAACAGCCCGAGCGTCACCGCATTAAACCGCGCGATGGATTTACCACGCTCGGTCCGCGGCCCGGTTGATCGCTTCGCGTTCCTGCGGTTGGCTTCGATCTTTATCGGAGTCACGTTCTTGACGCATCGCATGATGCTCACTCATTTGAGGCCACTGTCCCAGAGTTTTCAAGATTACTGTTGTAAACAGACGTGGGTGTTGAAACAGTCACTGAGATTGGCGGGTGAGATTTGGCGAAAGCATGTTAGAAGGAAAGGGTCAGTCGCGAGTCGTTTATTCAGAGCTGTCGTGCGAAACTGGGATCAGCCGCCGGAAGTGTCGTTGTTCCTACCAAAAACAGTCGTGAAGCCTCGTTGCTGGGCACGTCTGACCAGTAAAAGCACCGCGGTTCCCACTCCTATCGCCGCTGCTGCCGTCGCTAGCGTCCAAGCCAGTCCTTCCGGATCTACGATAGAGAGCATCGTCCCAAGAATGAACAGATAGACCACCGGGACTCCCAGGGCCCAAGCTATTGTGATCAGAACGTCCCACTTGGAGCCAGCTTCCGGTTCCTCGCACGTTCTGCTGAGTTGTGTCATCTGTTCATGTTTGGAAGACCGATTCAGGCCCCACCACATTGCTCCGGCAAGCAATAGAAGCTCGAACGGACGCATGTGCTGTTGAAGCGGTGTGTACTCGTGGACATTCAACGCGTCAGGAACTACGGGATGTAAGGCATGGGCGACAGTGTTGGCAACGCCTTCCGTCAATGTGCCTACCACCACCGTGTACAAAAGACCGACCACTCCCGAGGACAGAAAATCTATGACGAAAGTGGAACGGAATCTCTCGCGCCGTTCGTCGAACGGCTTAGTAAGGACCCGCGCCATCCAGAAACCCAGCATAGTCCCTGCAAACTCAAACGGCAGGTCGATTTCATCGGTCGAATGAGGATTGCTCAAATACCCCGCCTTCTCCGCCCACGCTTGGATGAAAAACCAGAAGAGTCCCACGTTCATGAGAATCCGCGCGAACCGCAGAGTGTCGTCCAGATCTGTGGACGCATCTGAAGGCAACGTGTTGAGGCTGAGCGAACCCTGGTTCCGAAAAGCCCCGTAGATTTTGACGAAAACGAGGGCGAACAGAATGCTGACGATCGCCGGCCCCATGAGGAAATCATTCCAATGCGAGTATTCGACTCGGAACAGAAAATCACCGAGTGAAGAGCCGAGGTGATTCAGTCCATCGTGAATCCATGTTCCGGGCCCGAAAAAGTGGACGAGTCTTTTGAAATGGAACTTGCCTTCGTTTCTGAACTCAGAAAAGAAGCCGATCGTCGCAGTGGCCAGTAATGAAAGCGAAAGACGGCTCTTCGGTGGAATTGGGAAGGTACTTGATGAGAACAAAATTACGAGGGCCGCAGCGGCGCCGGCCATGGCCAGCATTCCAAAATTTCTCGCCCACGGTAGATAAGGCACAGCCGCTCCCAAATTGCCGCGCAGCCACGCCCAGTAAAGTGCGGTATAGCCAGTCACGAGAAAGATCGGAAAGGAGACGCTTAAGACAGCGACAGTAAGTGCGACGAGGTAGTTCTTCGAGGCGCTCATGCCTTTTGAGAAAGACTTCGGGATTGAGAGACCGGTGCTCATCAGGAGGGACACCGGACAGCCTGCTCGGGTTCCACAAGTGTCGTCATGCCCATCACAGAACGAGTCGCCATTCCGCTCGTTGCATCACGCGCCCATCCTACGGCTGTCCCGTGCGAAAGGGAAAGCCATTTTCGAATGCTCCCTTAGAATGCGACATCCTAAGAAAAGGTGGACGCATCACGTGATCGAAACCATATCGCCCTGGCCAAGTGTTCGACTGCGCCATGAATCGGCTCCCTTGCTGAAAGAGCGGGAACAATACCTCAAACATCTTTTGCAGCAGGGATACAGTCGAGTCTCTATAAGGAACACCGCGGCCTACCTAATCCATGTAGTGCGCGTGATGAATATGAACTCGATGCGCATTGTTCCACCGCGGGAGATTGAAGCGGCTGGGCAATCATGGGCAGCATACGAAGGTCCGCTTCGAAAAAAGGTGAGCCCCAGAGGGTCACCAAGGGTTTTCGTTCAAGTAGCGCACAAGTGGTTGCGTTTTCACGGGCAGTTGGAGACCCCGCCACCGAATCGCTTTCATCGAATGATCGCGGAGTTTATCGACGCGATGCGTTCTGCCCGTGGACTTGCGCCAGATACAGTACGCGGCTACAGTTCCAGGGCATTTGGGTTTCTGAAATGGTTCGGTGAGCGGCATGAGGATCTTGAAATGGTCTCGTTGCTGGACGTAGATGAGTTTTTGGCCAGTAAGCGTCAGGAGGGCTGGTCGGTTCGAACCATCGCGTCGCAATGCCAGGCCCTGCGGTCCTTCTTTCGATATGCAGAGATCCGAGGTTGGTGTGCTCCCCGACTGGCGTTGGGAATTCGTAGTCCGAGAATTCCGAAATACGATGGCCGGCCCAAAGCTCCAACCTGGGCGGAGGTTCGGAGATTACTCGACTCGGCGAGCGGACCGTCTCCCAGCGAACTTCGCGCCAAAGCCATCCTCCTGCTATTTGCGATCTATGGGCTCCGGAGCAGCGAAGTGGCGGGGCTTCAATTGAGCGATTTCGATTGGCGCAATGAGACCTTCAGCGTACGGCGCGCCAAGCGAGGCGGAGTCCAGCAATATCCGATTCAATATGAAGTTGGCGAAGCGATCATTCAGTACCTCCAGAAGGGCAGGCAACGCTGTTCAAGCCGTCACGTTTTTCTGTCCAAGTATCCACCGCACGGACGGATTGGCCCTGGCCCGATGTGGCAGATCGTCGGCAAGAGAATGCAGAAGTTGGGGATCGAGTTGGAACATGTGGGCCCTCACTCGCTCCGACATGCCTGTGCCACTCGCCTCCTCCAAAAAGGTGCGTCTCTTCTGGAAATCGCCGATTTCCTCGGTCACCGCAACATCAAGTCAATCGGCATTTATGCGAAGTACGACATCCGCTCGCTACGTAAGGTCGCCGCTTTCAGCCTGGCGGGTGTGCGATGAGACTACTCGATGGAGTTCAGACATACGTAGATGGAAAACGCATCGGCGGAGCGATCTATGCCGAGGGCATTAAGAGCCTTTCGGCATTCTGCCGATATGCCGGCGACGTGGAGCTGAGCAGCATACGTGAGCGTCAAGTAGCATCGTTCCTCGATGGGCCTCACACGTCGCCCGTCACGTGGCGTCAAAAGTACAACGTGTTGAGGCACTTTTTCCTGTTCTGGGTGGCGCGGAACGCAGTGCCCGTATTGCCGATGCCGCCTCCCCGACCACCTGTTGTGACGACGTTTGTTCCATACATCTACTCGCGGACTGAGATTCGTCTTCTGCTGTCCACGGTTCGATCCTCTCAGGAGAAGAGCGGCTGCAAAATCGACGCGCGCACTCTTCGCACATTCTTGCTATTCCTCTACGGGACGGGAGCCTTGGTCGGTGAGGCTCGCAGGCTCCTTCGTGAGGACGTGGATTTAAAACGGAGAACAATTACCCTCCGCAGCAACCGGTTCAATCGTTTGAGGGAGATTCCGATCGGCCCCGACTTGTACAAGGTGCTGCGGAGATATCACACCACGAATCACCGAATGGGCGACATGAATGCTCCGCAATTCTTCCTCACTAAAGAGGGATATCCTCTCAAAGAACGTGCGGCCTGTCAGACATTTCAGAGGCTTCGTAGAATGGCTGGCATTGCTCGCGATGATGGCGCACGCTATCAGCCTCGGCTACATGATCTGAGACATACATTTGCTGTTCATCGACTGACAGCATGGATCAAGAGGGGCGCGGACCTGAACCGGATGATTCCTGCTCTCTCGGCCTACATAGGACAAGTTGGCCTCGGCTCAACGGATCGCTACCTGTCTCTAACCCCAGAGCGTTTCCGTACTCAACTCGACAAATTGAGCCCGCGCCGCGGAAAGCGACGATGGCGGAACAATCCAGCGCTCATGAGGTTCTTGTCGGAACTGTAAACCAGTACGGTGTAGACACCCATTACGTTGGGAACTTTCGCAGTGAAGTCGGAGTCAGTCAATATTGACTAGTCGGTCCCTGAAGGAACAGTGTGCTTTCGGCTAGCCCCGTGTCGTCAGCAAAAGTCGGCTAACTCGCAAGATCGGCGCCTGATTCCGTTCCTGTGATCGAAGGACCGGCAGAGTTAGCCTTGGTCCATCCGGAGAGGTCATGGACAATCCCAAAAGGGAGTTCCAAAGTACTAGATTCATCCCATTCATCACCGTTG
>JADGNP010000310.1 GCA_017883425.1 Candidatus Sulfotelmatobacter sp.
ATCCGGATGGCAACATCACCGATGGAGCATCGTTTGGGAAAGTAAGTCGGGCGCGAGATCCGAGATTGATTCAGCTGGCGATGAGGCTCACTTTTTAGCATGACTCCCGGGAGGAACAGCCGGGACGAAGAATGACAAGACTGAAGCACATCTTGACTTGCGCCGTGCTTTTGATCGGCAACGCGACTGCTGCTGATCAGGAGCGCAAAGTTGTTCACCGCGAAGAACCTGAATATCCGACGATCGCAGCGAGAATGAACCTTCACGGCACCGTCAAGCTGAAGATTTGGATTAGTCCGGACGGCACTGTGCGGCGGTTGGAATACATTGGCGGCCATCCGATGTTGGCGGAGGCTGCGCTGCGGGCAGTAAAAACCTGGAAATACCAAGCCACCGCGCAGGAATCGACGGCCATAGTAGCGCTGAAGTTCTGAAGACAACTGGCAGCGAAAAGGGCCTTCGGCCCCTGTTCTGCGTTTTGGGGCGCAGCCACTACTGCCGCTAGTCGAAGTCAATCTTTTCGAATCCCAAACCTTGCAATAGGCTGCTGATCGTCGAGGCGGCATTCTGCTGGGCGGTTCGCAAAATGCCATCGGCCATGGCGGCCTCATGCAACTGCCGTTCCGCCTCCTGGCGTACTTGTGTTTCCAGATCCGGATCGGTCGGCACCAGCAGGCCGGTTTGCCTGGAATATACGCGGGTCTTCGCACTGTCGAGGCGAGTGCTGAATATCTGCGGAGCGGGGAGACGCAAATGAATCTGTTTGCCGACTACAGTGACATCGCCCGGTTTTAGATTCGAGAAATCGATTCCGGCGACAACTTCGCCGTGCACCAACATCAGGAGGCGATCTCCGGCGAGAAAATTCGGCAAGAACGGATTTTCTTTGGCGCCGGTCACCAGCTTGTCCATGGTGTAAACGACCGTCTCCAGCCGCTGCAGCCGCTGAATGCGATCGACCACCGTGGGCTGACTAACATCGATCGTCAGGGTTCTGCCGGTCACCCCAGACCACATGCGATTCAACAGGGCCCGCCCTGAGGTTCGCGAGAGCATCAGCCATCCGATCGAGCCGACACACATCACACCGAGGAAAACTCCGAGGATGAGAGCCAACGCAACGGCCGCGCGGGACCGGGCCGATTTGGACGGCGGGGACACAGCAGGATCGCTAGGCATATCGCAAGCTTATCACTCGCAAGGGGCGGATCGGCGGAGGGATTGGCAGGGGCAAGAGAACCACGGAACGGCGGAGAAACCTACCGCTTCACCATGTGGATCTCGGTACCGTTCTTGTGGAACTTCACCTCATCCATCAGTTGATTGATGAGGAAAATTCCGCGGCCGTGATTGGAATAGAGGTTCTCGCCCACCGTGCAACTGGGAATCGTCTGGGGATCGAAACCAGGCCCGGGATCGCGCACGATGATGAGGATGCCGCGCTGCTCGTCGCAAGCCACCAGGCACTCCACGATTTTGCTGGGATCTTCCTTGGCGCCGTGAACCACGGCATTGGCCAGCGCCTCGTGCAGGGCGAGTTCGATGGCGTCTTCCTTGCCGTCGACGCATTTCATGTCGCGGACGGCCTCCATGATCTGCGCCACAACCGGGTCCACGGACTTGCGGTCGGCCGCGAGCGTGACTCGCACGCGCAGGTCCAGCTTTTCTGGATCGAAGTCGTGCTCCGGGAAGCGTTCCTCGGAAGAAGCCCCAGATTCCATGGTTGGCTCGTTCATCCCCTGTCCGCGTGGAGCGCGGCCTATTGCGATTCTAGTGGTAAGGCTCAAATCGGGCAATGGCCGCCTCATTTGAAGCGCTCGCCACCATACCACAACCTCAGTCTTTTGTGTGGTTGCGGTCGTCGTCCGCAATCCCGATCGTCGGTGCGCTCGGCTCTTCCGCCCTATGTTCCAGCATCCTGTGCTCCAATTGCCGGCGCCAGTCGAGTTCTTCCACGAAGCGGCGCGAATCCCGCCACCCGGGTTCAGCTTTGACGTAAAGTTCGAGAAAGACCTTGGTTCCCACCATGCGCTCGATCTGCAAACGGGCCGACGTACCGATCTTTTTGAGCATCTGACCGCCTTTGCCAACCAGAATTCCCTTCTGCCCTTCGCGCTCGCAATAGATGGTTGCCGCGATCCGGGTGAGCCTCGCGCCTTCTTCGAAGTTATCGACGAGCACCGTGGTCGCGTAGGGAATTTCTTCGCTGGTATTCAGCAGGAGTTGCTCGCGGATGATTTCCGCCGCCATGAACCGCGCCGGTTGGTCGGTGACGTGATCTTCGGGAAAGTATGCCGGGCCGGCGGGGAGAGCCGCGATCACCATCTCCAGAAGCGTGTCGAGGCCGTTGCGCTTGAGCGCGGAAATGGGGATTACTTCGCTGAAGTCATAGAGCTTGCGGTATTGCTCGATGAGCGGCAGCAGCTTCGACTTCTCGCGGATCAGGTCGACCTTGTTGAGGACCAGAAATGCTTTCGTCTTGGGCCGCCGCAGCAAATCGAGCGCAAATTGATCGCGGGGATCGAACTTGCGCGTAACATCCATGATCACGAGCACCAGGTCGCAGCCCTCCAGCGCTTCGCGTACCTCGACCATCATCTTGCGGCCCAGAGAACTGTCCGGCTTGTGGACGCCGGGAGTATCGACGAGCACGATCTGCCCGCCGCCCTTGCCGTTGCGCTTGGGAACGTGGATGACACCTTGAATGCGGTTCCGCGTAGTTTGAGGCTTAGGCGAAATGATCGCCAGTTTCTCGCCCACCAGCGCATTGAGCAAGGTGGACTTGCCCGAGTTGGGGCGGCCGAGAATGCAAACGAAACCGGAGCGGAATGGCATAAGAAAGCTTCTAGCTACTAGCTTCTAGCTAGCGCCTCTTTTCATCTTAGGCTACGAATCGAGCCCTTGCCACTCAGTCACAGGTGGACCACAATAATGACGGGATTTGGCTAGGAGCTAGTAGCTAGCAGCTGTTTATATCAGTTTCAACTGCCGCGGTTGCACTGCTGTGACTCTAACGCGTTCCACTTTGCGATCGGTGGACTCCAGGACCTCAAAGCGCAGACCGTCTTCCTCCACCACTTCGCCCTTGCGAGGGATTCGGCCGGCGAGTTCGCTGACCAGGCCGGCGATGGTGGCGGACTCTTTTCCTTCCGGCTTGGTGCCGAAGAGTTCATCGAGACGGTCCACGTCCATTCCGCCGGCAACGATGAACGAGCGCTCGCCTTCGCGCACGATCTCCGGCTTATCGTGGTCGTCGCGGATCTCACCCACGATCTCTTCCACCAGATCTTCGATCGTGACCAGTCCGGCTACGCCGCCGTATTCGTCCACCACAATGGCCATGCGGATGTTCTGCTTCTGCATTTCGCGCAGCAGGTCGCTTCCCAGTTTGCTCTCGGGAACGAAGTAGACATCGCGCCGCATGATCGAATCCAGTACGCGCACGTGGGCTTCGGTATCGGGCACCTGCAGCACGTCCTGCGCGTAGACGATCCCCTTAATGTTATGAATGCTGCCTTCGTACACCGGCACGCGCGAGTAGTGCTTGGCGCGCAGCATTTCGATGAAGCGCTCGACCGTGGTATCGGAGGGAACGACAAACATTTGGGGACGCGGCTTCATCGCCTCGCGCACGGTCTTGCCGCTGAATTCCACCACCGACTGGATCAGGTCGCGGTCGCCTTCCTGAATAATGCCCTCTTCCTGGCCGGCTTCGATCAACGCATCCACCGCCTCGGCGGAGGTCTCCGGCTGCTCGCCGGTATTCTGCTTGGTCAGCGAAGCAACCGACTGCAGGAAGCCCAGCACGATCGTGACCGGCATGGCCACGTAGATCAATATCTTTAGAACCAGAGTCCAGTGAATCAGCCACTCCCCCTTGGTGCGCGAGAAGAACACGAACGGTAGGAAGCGGTTGCACACGATGACGATGAGGATCAGGCTGATCGCCGCTTGCAGGATTTCGTAGATGCTCCAGGACTGATCGCTGAAAACCAGGAAGCCAATGAGCAGAGCAATCGCCGCCATGGTGAGTTGCGTGAGCACTATCATCGACAATGAGGCCCGGGAGCGGCCCACTCCGAGCTCCGGTTCGACCTTCTGCTCGAAGACGTCGATGTTGTCCTGGAATTCGCGGGAAAGGAACTTCCCGACTTCCCGATAAACGCGATCGACGTAGGAGACCAGCGTCAGCAGTCCGAGCAGGAGAAGAAGTGCGATGGCGACGGCGTAATTCATGCCGTCCTCCGCGCTGCGGTCGCGCGCGGCGTGGCGCGGCGGAGTTTCGAGGATTGTCTCCTGGAGGGTTGGACTCGTCCGGGCTTTACTCGTTCGGGCTTTACTCGTTCGGGCTTTACTCGTTCGGGCTTTACTCGTTCGATCAAGGCAGCCGGCAGCCGGAGCGCCCGGCGCAACGTCGCCTCTTTGCGCGCCATTTCACCATTATCGCGCTCGTGGTCAAAGCCTGCCAGATGAAGGATTCCGTGCAGCGCGAGAATCTTGATTTCCTGGCTAACAGTATGCCCGAGCCGGAAGGAATTTTGCAGGGCAATGTCGGCAGAGATGGCGATCTCGCCGGCCAGCTTTGCTGGTTTGCGGGATTGCGAACTGGGGGAAGTCGACGGAAACGACAACACATCCGTGGCCTTGTTCTGGCTGCGAAACTGGCGGTTCAGAGAGCGCAGGGCGGCACTGCTGGTCACGAGCACGTTCACCGTTGCTTGCAGGCCCGCGGCCCGGCGCGCGCGCAATACGAAGCGCTGCAGCGTGTCCTCGCTCAATCCCGCGACTTTCTTTTGCAGAATAACCAAGTCCTTCTCTCTGGCCTCTTCACTGGCTCCAGCGGCGAACCGGTGGCGCGGCACAAAAGCAAACAGGAGGGCCGAGTCGCGGCCCTCCCGCCCACTGTATACGGTTCTATCCCTTGGCTTCGGCCGGCGTCGCTTTCTCTTGGTTCGCAGCCGCTGCTGCCTGCTTTTCGGCGCTGGCGGCGTCCGCATGCCTGGGCTCGGCCAGTAAGAGCATCTGCTGCTCGGCGATGCGCGTCTTGTGCTCGTCGTAGGCGCGAACGATGCGCTGCACCAGATGATGGCGGACCACGTCGGTTTCGTCGAAGTGCACAAACGCGAGGCCATTGACGTTCTTCAGCACTTCCACCGCCTCGAGCAAACCGCTGCGGCGGGCGTTGGGCAAATCAATCTGCGTGACGTCGCCGGTAATCACCGCCTTCGAGTTAAAGCCCAGGCGCGTGACGAACATCTTCATCTGCTCGGAGGTCGTGTTCTGCGCCTCGTCGAGAATGACGAACGAATCGTTCAGGGTGCGACCGCGCATGAAGGCGATGGGCGCAATCTCGATGACGTTCTTCTCCAGGTAGCGATCCACTTTTTCGGGATCGAGCATGTCATACAAGGCGTCGTAAAGCGGACGCAGGTAAGGATCGATCTTGTCCTGCAGGGTGCCCGGCAGAAAGCCCAGTCGCTCGCCGGCTTCCACCGCGGGACGCGCCAGGATAATGCGGTTCACGCGCTTGGCCAGCAGCGCGGAGATCGCCATCGCCACCGCAAGGTAAGTCTTGCCCGTGCCGGCCGGACCAATCCCAAACACCATGTCGTGGTTCTCGATGGCTTCGAGATAACGACGCTGGTTGCCGCTCTTGGGCTGGACCGTGCGGCGCCCAAACGAACGCTGACGGCCGGCATCCGCTAATCCGCGGAGGGTCGAGTTGGGATCGGAAGTCAGCACGCGCAGCATGCTGTTGAGGTCGCCGTTGTTGAAGGTGTAGCCGGAGCGCTGCAGGGTCTCGTAGTCGGCGAAGACCTGCTCGGCGCGCGACACGTCCTTGGCCGCGCCTTCGAGTTCGATCGCATTCGATCGCAGATTGATGGTGATGTTGAGGCCGTCTTCCAGCAAACGCACATTTTCATCCCGCGTGCCGAACAAGGTCTCGATGTTGGGACTCACTCCGATGCTTTTCTTCATGCTTGAGGCCATGCCTTCATGCTTGTGTGGGTCCGGGTTCTTGACCCGGACGGGCCGGGTAAAGCCCGGCAGTCGCGGTCGTTGAGGTATACCTGTGCCTGCTCCACCTCACAGACAAAGCAGGGTTTCGCTTGGAGACGGGACGGACCGGAATGCGCATGCCCAGAAGGCAAGTCACTACCATTAAGTTAAAGCGTACCCCGAGGCGAAGAGGGAGTCAATGGGAGGCGAGTTTAGGTAATGGCGCAGTCTGAGAAGAACGATTTCGTATCAGGGCATCCGCTTTAGCGATGCCGCCAAAGGGCGTAAGAGGCTGACGGCTTTAGAGGCTGCGGAAAAACTCGCATTCCGCGCTACAGCGCCTGAAGGCATGATTGATTAACCAGCACTTACGCGATGCCTGAAGGCATCGCCTGATACGAATCGTGAGTGTTTCCGCAGCCTGTTTAGCCGCTGGAGTTTTTCCCGCAGCGGCTAAAGCCGGGCATGAGTTGCGTGCTGATGTGGCACGCCTGAAGGCATGCCCTGATACGAATCTTTCTCTCAAACTGCACCCTTGCCGAATTTACTCCGTGACGGGTGCGCCTGCATCCCGAGCCGACGCGGGCACAGCCCTGGTCCTGGCCCACTCGCGCAAGGCGGCGATCTCTTCCGCGCGCGTGGTGGAAAGCGGCACCGTCTGC
>JADGNP010000031.1 GCA_017883425.1 Candidatus Sulfotelmatobacter sp.
TGGCGCTGGTGTACGCGGGCTTCCCGCTGATGCGGAGCTATGTGTCGCGGATGGATGGACTCGCGTCGGTGCGCCGAGCCTATGTTCCAGACGAGATGCGGCAGATTCTTTCGTCGGGCGCGGCCACGCGCGTCGAGATCTCACGCCACTTTCTGTTTCGCATGGGAGTGATTGCGTGGAAGACTGCTGGGCAAACCGGCATACGAGCCGCGTAAGAATCTCCCGGTCGAGCTTCGCTCGACGGAACAGCCGAGGGCGGCTGTTCCCACATGAACCGCTCGACGGCCGTCAGCGCACGACGAGCACTTCTCTGACGTTGTCGCGGGCGAGAAAGAATTTGATGGAGGCGAAGTCGCGGAACAGGGTTTCGATGTGGCGGTTGTTGAAGACGCGCTGCAGACGGAAGCCGTCGGTAATCGCGGTGTGGATCGCACCGGTTGGTCCGCGGCGCGCTTCCCGCTTCAGCACGATGCGCTGCATCTCGAGCGTGTCTTTTCCGACGATGTGGAAGCGGTAACAGGGCGAGTCAGGCCCCGCGTCCTTGGTATGGAAAAACGCCAGCAGTATGCCTCCGGGTTTCAGCACGGACCACAGCCGTCCCATCACCGGACGCACCAGGCTTTCATCCAAGTAGTCAGGCAAATTCCAGCACAGCACCACGTCGAAATGCGCCGCGGGATAGACCAGGTTGTCGGCCAGGAACCGCCGGCTGTCGAGAATGACGTTCCCCTGCTCGTCTTTGGTGACGAGGCTCGGCTCGGTCGAGGCGACGAGAAGATCTTCGCTATAGATCTTGTGGCTGCGTCCGGTGAAGAACCGGATGTTAGCCGCAGACGTGGAGCCGAGATCAAGCACGCACAGCGGAGTGTCCGCTTCCCAGGCGCGGGAGAGTTCGCCGAGACCGCTGGAACGACGGGTGAGTTTTTGGGCGGACTGTGGCGTGGTCGCCTCCGTCCCGCCCGATGAGCCGCGAAAGAGCTTCATGAAATTCTGGGTGACTGATGCCATCAGACCTGCACGTCGCCTTGCCCCGGACGACTTCTATGCCAAGACTCTGAATCGACCTCTAAACCAACACTTTAGTTCACGACGCGGCGCCGGCGGGAGTTACTTTCCTGCGGCTTTCTCCGCTCTGCCCTGAATATCTACCTTGCCTTTCAGGTAGGCGCCTTCCTCGATGGAAATCCGCTGCGTGGAAATGTCGCCGGTGACCACGGCGGACTTGCGTAATTCGACGCGATCGCTAGCCATCACGTTGCCCTCGAGCTTGCCTTGCACCACCACTCCCTTGGCCTCCACCGTGGCCTTCACCGAGCCGTTGGGACCGACGGTCAGGCTGTTGTTCTTGAGGGCGATGCTGCCCTCGACATGACCGTCTACGTAAAGGTCTTCGCTGCCCGACAATTCGCCTTTGATGACTACGGACTTGCCAATCTGCGCCAAATCTGCCGACAACGGAGCACTCATGGATGTTCTCCTTAAGGAAGCGGGATACTGCAGTACCAAGACAACTGGGAAGGCAGGTACCGAAACGGCCGCATCGCTTCTTTCGACTATACCCAACTACGAGAGCGTGCGGCAAGCGACGTACTTCGATAATGCCAGAAAAGACAGGCGGAATCGCTTCCACGAAGCACAAACTGCAACCTCGCAGGCCGCTTGCTACTCTAAACACGGGATGGCTTGCGCGGAGCAAACGCGGTGGGCAGCGTGTCTGCTGAGAGCAGGTGCGATTGTGGCTTTGACGGCAGCCACGACGACGATCTCGGCCCAAGACTCCAAGAGGCCCGAGATGTCACCCGGCGAACTGGTGCGGGTTACGGCAGCGAATGAAATCGCGGCGGCGAACCACCCTGGTGTTCTCCACATGTTCCGCTCGCACAGACAGACCCCAAGAGGCTCGCAAACCCGGCTCTATGTGGAAACCACAGAGGCCCTCGCCGCGATGCTCATCGCCAGCAACGATCAGCCGCTGACGGCGCAACAACAGAAAACCGAAGCGGACCATCTGGCGTGGCTCATGAATACTCCCGACCAGCTTCGCAAAAAACACGCGCGCGAAAAAGAAGATGAAGAGCGGACTCTCCGCATCGTGAAAGCACTGCCGTACGCTTTCCGCTACGAGTACGCCGCCACGGAGAACGGCGCGACGGAACTGGGCGAAACCGGAAGCCAGTTGGTGAAGCTGAAATTCACGCCTAATCCAGCTTATTCGCCCCCCTCACGCCTCGAGCAGGTACTAGCGGGCATGCAGGGTGATCTCCTTGTCGACACCAGAGCCCGGCGCATCGCGCGCATCGACGGCACGCTGTTCCGGGAGGTCACGTTTGGATGGGGGATCATCGGCCATCTCAACAAAGGCGGACACTTCCTTGTGCAGCAGGCCGACTTAGGCTTAGGCGACGGGTCATGGGGCATCACCGAGATAAGCCTGAATGTCACGGGCAAGATCCTGCTGTTCAAAAGCCTCAGCATGGCGTCGGACGAGGTTTTGAGCGACTTCCGGCGGATGCCGGAAAATCTGACCTTTGCTCAGGGCGTGGCATTGTTGAAGACCGAGCAGGAGAAACTGGCGCACAACAACCATCCGGATCAGCCTTCCGAAGCGCAGAAGGCGCCGCAGTAACTTTCCTTCCTCGATTCAGCGCTTGAAGGCGCGGTTTCCTTCTTGGGCGCATCGAACCCAGATTCGTATCCGGGCATCGCTTCAGCGATGCCGTCAGCGCAGCGAGGTTCACCCCTGACACAAGTCGGAACTTCCATCACGGGGATTATTGGGCGCGCAGCGTTTCTTTTCGCACCGTCAGCTTCTCAATCAAGTCCTGTTTGACGCGGTAGCCGGTTCCCGGCTGGTCGCTGATGGCAATCATTCCCTGGGGCGAGACTTCCACTTCAGGATCGATAATGTCTTCTTTCCAGTAGCGTTTTGAGGCGGAGACGTCGCCGGGCAGGCGGAAGTTTTCCAGCGTGGAAAAAGCAATGTTTTGGGCGCGTCCGATGCCGGTTTCCAGCATGCCGCCGCACCAGACCGGAATGTTGTGGGCCTGGCAGAGATCATGGATTTTCAGAGCTTCGGAGAATCCGCCGACGCGGCCTACCTTGACGTTGATGATGCGGCAAGCGCTGGTTTCGACGGCGAAGGCGGCGCTGCGCACGCTGACAATCGATTCGTCCAGGCAAATCGAGGTGCGCAGCTCTTTCTGCAGCCGCGCGTGATAGTAGATATCGTCGTTCCACAGCGGTTGCTCGATCATCAGAAGATTGAACTGGTCGAACTTGCGCAGGTGCTCGACCTGGTCGAGCGTGTAGGCGGAATTGGCGTCGCAACTCAGCGTGATGTCGGCCCAGCGCGAGCGGATGCGCTCGAGCACGTTCACGTCCCAGCCAGGCTTGACTTTGATCTTGATGCGGCGGTAGCCGGCGGCCAGTTCGATCTGGATTTTTTCCAGCAGTTGCTCGACCGAATCCTGAATGCCGATGGAAACGCCGCAGGGGATCTCGCGGCGGGTGCCGCCCAGCAACTTCCAAAGGGGCAACTGCTTCTGGGTGGCTTCGGCGTCCCAGAGAGCGTTTTCGAGCGCGGCCTTCGCCATGCGGTGGGCACGCACCTTGGCGAACAGTGCCGGACATTCGCGGGCGGAGTCGATGCGCCGTCCCAGCAGCGCGGGGATCAGATACTGCATCAGGGTCGGCCAGGCGCTTTCGATCCATTCGCTACTGTAGAAGGGATCTTCTCCGACCACACTTTCGCCCCAGCCGTCGGCGCCCTCGCTATGGACGGTGACCAGCAGAATGCGGCGGCTGTAGGTGCGTCCAAAGCTCGTCTCGAAGAAGTGGACGAGCGGCATGTGAATTTCACGGAGCGTGATGGCTTCAATTTTCATATCAGTTCGCCGCAGTGTGGCGCCGGCAACTCAGTAGCGCCGGCATCTTGCCGGCTGTCGCGAGGGCATCCTGCCCTCGCTTGCGCGGGCGAGACGCCCCCGCTACAGCCGCCGGGACGGCGGCGCTACTTTACATCTTCCGGCGAGTCAACCTTCCGACGCGTACGACCATTTTTCGTCCCAGTGTCCCAGCAGGAACTTGCCGTTGCCTTCCGTGTCGCGCTCATAGCCCAGCACAGCGAGCCCGTGGGAAAACGCACGCAGAAACTGTTCGCGATTGCGCTCCTGCACCTGCTGCGCCTTGCCGCGAGTTTCGGGCGCGGCTTTCCAGTCATAGACCTGCGTGGGCACCGCGATGCTGGATTCGCTGACGATCGCTGGATTCTTCCCCGTGGCCAGCAGGGTTTCGACTCGCTTCGACTTCAGCCACCACTCGGCGATCAGACGGTCGCTCGGCAATCCTCCCTGCAGCGGGGACGACGTGATGCCGTACTGGTTGATGTTATAGCGGCGGGCGATGGCGCCCAGCCTTTCCAGGTTGAGATAGGCGTTCTTGATTTCGAGGGGATCGAACGTCCACTCAATCAGTTCGATACCGCGGGCAATCGCATCTTCGCGCTGCAGCAGCTTCAGGCGCCGGCCGAGGCCGCTATTGCGATGATCTTTACGCACCGCCAGCATGTGCGAGTGCAGGTAGACGTGGCCGCTGCGTGTGCCGGGGACTGAGAGCGCGAAGCCCACCATGACATTCCCGTCGAAGGCGCCCATCACCTGGCCACCGACCTTGTCGGCGACGACAAACATGCGCAGTGGCACCAGTTCCGCGTCAGTGAAATTCCAGACTTCTTTTTGCAGCGCGACGCAGGCGCGGAACTCCTCGATGCTGTGACAGCGGCGGAGTACGACGGAGTCGGCGCTCATCGGCTCCTCGGCGGCCATCGGCTCCCCACATCGAGGGCGTCATCCCGAAGCCCGGCGTGCTTCAGCCGGGCGAGGGATCTGGCGTGCAGCATCTGAAACCTGGCCATAGTGCGGTGACGACTCGCGCCAGATCCCTCGCCCCGCTGGAGAAAACGCGGGGCTTCGGGAGGACGCAATTGTTGAGGATTAATCAACCCTACCCTCCTCGCGCTTGGCCTGCTGCCAGAGCGATTCCAGTTCTTCCATGGGAGCCTGGTCGGCGGAGCGGCCGGACTGGTGGAGACGGGACTCCATCCACTGAAAGCGTCGCTTGAACTTGCGGTTGGTCTTGCGCAGAGCGGATTCGGGATCGACCGAGAGGTAGCGCGCAATATTGACGAGAACGAAAAAGAGGTCGCCGACTTCGTCTTCCAGTCGCGCCTGCAAGGGTTCGGGGACGGCCGTTCGTCCTGATCCCGCCATGCCGCGGCCTTGGGGGCGCGGCCCGGGGGCGGGGAATTCCTGAAGCTGCTCGCGCAGTTCGTGGGTCTCTTCGTTCAGCTTGTCGAACAGGCCCTCGACATCCGGCCAGTCGAACCCGGCCTGCGCGGCGCGAGAGCTCAGCTTGTAGGCCTCGAGCAGAGAAGGCATCGCGGACGAGACTCCGGAGAGAATGGAGTGCGTTGCGTTTCTTGCGGGAGCGGCATCGCCTTCCGCGCCGCTGCTTTGCCGCTTGTTCCTCTCTTCCACCTTGAGCGCTTCCCAGTTACGTTTGACCTCGGCGGAAGTGTCGGCCTTCACGTCGCCGAACACGTGCGGATGGCGATGGATGAGCTTGGTGGAAAGGCGATCAAGAACGTCGTCGATGGAAAACGACGACTGCTCCTTCGCCATTTCGGCGTAGAAGAGCACTTGCAGCAGCAGGTCGCCGAGTTCGCCGGCAAGTTCGGCCCAGTCGCGATTGTCGATCGCTTCCAGGACTTCGTAGGTTTCTTCCAGGGTATAGGGCTTGATGGAATCGAAAGTCTGTTCGCGGTCCCAGGGGCAGCCGCCGGGGGCGCGGAGGCGCTCCATGATGGCGACCGCTCGCTCGAAACGTTCTCCTGTAGAGGACATGCGGCAACCAATGTAAATGACCGCAGAGGCAGGAGGCAATGCGCGGGAGCACGCCAAAAAAATGTAGCGCCGGCATCTTGCCGGCTGTCGCGAGGGCATCCTGCCCTCGCTTGCGCGGGCGAGACGCCCCCGCTACAGCCGCCGGGACGGCGGCGCTACAGCCTGAATGCCAACCGCAAGCCAGCGGGCGGCATCCTAGCCAAACCGATCACCGCCTGCTAATTTCGTAAACGAACAGTTAGGTCCGGGCCGGATGAATTCAGACGGAAGGCAGGCAAGCCCAGGTTACTTTTGGCACCGTTTTATGTGCAGGCTTGTCTGGAATCCGCCAGGTACCATGTGGACTATCGTTACCTTCATCTTCTTGCCATACGGACGCACAATCAGAAGAGGTGGACGTGTCTGTACCTGGGACATGGCCATTCCCTAAACATTGCACGACACCCTTGCATCTAATTTAAATACATGAGTTTAGCGATTAAACCTCGACCGCCCTTGGAAGGACAGCACTTCCATGTGGTGATCATCGGCGGGGGCATTAATGGCGTGGCCGTGGCGCGCGAGTGTGCGCGTGCCGGGAAGCGCACCCTGCTGGTCGAGCAAAACGACTTTGCCTCGGGAGTGACCAGCCGCTCGACCCGGATCATTCACGGCGGCCTGCGTTACCTGGAACACGGAGAACTCGGTCTGGTGCGCGAGTCAGTGCGCGAGCGCGAGCGGTTGCTGCGCGAACGATCGCATCTGGTGCATCCAGTTCACTTTCTGTTTCTGCTGAATGAACGGAGTCAGCGGAGCGCCCTGAAGGTGCGCGCCGGGCTGTGGCTCTACCAGCGGATTGCGGGAAGAAAGTCCGCCGACCTGAGCGAGATGGAACTTAAGCGGGTGGAGCGTGCGCTGGACGCGGGCCAGCAGTGGTCGATCTTCAACTACGAGGATGCGCAGTGCGAGTTCCCCGAGCGCCTGGTGGCGGAGTGGATGATGGAAGCGGCCGAGGCGGGAGCCGTCGTCCGCAATCATTGTGAAGTGCTGGCGGTAAACGTGACGCAGGGCCGGGCTCAGGGAGTGCTGTTGCGCGACCGCATCTCCGGAAAAGACGAGCGCGTCGATGCCGGATGGATCTTGAACTGTACGGGTCCGTGGGCCGACCGCATCTGCCAGCGCTCTTCGGTGCATACGAGTAAGCCCATGCTGGGTGGGGTGCGAGGATCGCACATCGTTCTGTCGAGATTTTCAGGGGCTCCCAGTTCGGCGCTCTATACCGAGGCTGCGGATGGCCGTCCGGTTTTCGTTTTGCCCTGGAATGAACAGGTGCTGGTGGGCACCACCGAAGTCGCGGACACGGCCGACCCGGCGAAGACTGCACCCTCCAACGAGGAGATCGAATACCTGCTGCGCACGGTGGCCAAGCTGTTCCCGAAGGCAAAGATTTCGGCGCACGACATCAAGTATGCGTTTGCGGGAGTGCGTCCACTGCCGAACTCGCCCGGCAATGCGGCGTCGGCGGTGACGCGGCGTCATTTCCTGCACGACCATACGCCGGACGGTGCGGCGCGGCTGATCTCCGTGATTGGCGGCAAGCTGACCACCGCCGCTTCGCTGGCGCGGGAATGTGCGCGCAAGATCGGCATCGCTGTCCCCGAGCCGACGCTGGTCGCGATGGGGCCAGGAGGTTCACTCGATCCCATGCTGGATCAGGAAGTTCTCGAGATCGCGCGAGCCGGGTCGGTCAGCGAAGAGACCGCCCGCGGCATCATGGAGTGGCACGGCCAGCGTGCCATGGACATTGCCCGGATGGCGCTGGTGAGTGCGGAACTGCGGGCGCCGGTCTGTCCGCACTCCTCGCACATTGTGGCCGAAGTGGTGGAGGCTTACCGAAGAGAGTTTGCCGTCACGCTGGGCGACGTGCTGCTGCGCCGGGTTCCGGTGGCGCTGGGCGCGTGCTGGTCGGAATCCTGCAGCCGCGAGGCGGGGTTGCGCATTGGCGCCGTGCTGGGGTGGAACGAGCAGGCTCTGGGGTCGAATCTGGAATCGTTCGAGACGGAGCGCACCGCGTTCCTGAAGCAGCCAGCGCGCGGCGCTTCCGCGCTGGAAGCCGCGGCCGACTAGACAGATATAGCGCCGCAGTCTCGGCGGCTATCGTGGAGAGATCCTTGCCATTGGACGCCAGTCTAAGATGTCTGGCTCTTAACTCTGGGCTTAGTTCACACTTCGGAAGCCACATCCGCAGCGCCATTAGTCTCCCTGGCTTAGCGCCGACAATTCCTTCCAGCAGAGGTGAGATGGGTGTATTATGGTGCGTTTTTCGAGGTGGAAAGGAGATTTTGTGTCAATGCCAGGGAGCAACCCGGTGAACGGCGCCCCCGACTTTTTGGAATCGCTACGCTATGCTTGGCGAGCACTGCGTAGCGAAATACTAGGGTTCCGCTTCGACTACCCCCTTGAAATCGATCCCGACGCGGGCCCGAAAGAGTCACTTCATTACTATCTCTACAGCGATAGGCTCTCCTGGGACATCATGAGCATGGACCCGACCGGAGTTCCGAGAGCCCGCATTCGGCTGGCCGGAGTGGTTTATAAGCCCGCTTACATCGCGTGGTGGGGACTGGTTCAACTCGGGCACTTCCTGCGGCACCACGACGAAGCCAGCCGCGAGTCGTTCCTCAAGCAGGTGAACTGGCTGGAGTCCCACGCGATCGTCCGCACCAACGGTTCCGTTGTCTGGACTAACAATTTCGATATCCTTCATGGCAAGACTCTGCTCAAGTCTCCGTGGATCTCGGCTTACGATCAAGGCCTGGTGATCAGCGCGCTGGTGCGCGGGTACCGCCTCACGCGGCGTCCGCGCCTATTTGAACTTCTGCAAGGCGCGACGCAGATATTCGCGCTCGATTCTCGCGACGGCGGGGTGCGCGAACCGTTGCCCTCGGGCGTCCTTTACAGTGAGGTACCCGGGCAAGGGATCCCCGGGATTCAGGACGGTTTCATGAGTTCGCTGCTCGGCTTATACGATTTGTATGTGGAGACGGGATGCCCGGCAACCGGCAGGCTATTCACCGACGGAATCGAGGGCCTGCGAGCGATGCTGCCCGTTTGGGACTATCGTAAGCGCTGGAGCTGGTACGGCTCCCGCGCCTACTTATGCCCGCCTCCGTATCATTGGCTGAATCGTGCGCTGCTTGAAGTGCTGGGGCGTCTGACCTCGGACCCGGTCTTAGCCGGGTACGCAGAAGCGTGGAAGCCGGAGAAACTCTCCGCACTACAGCGAGCGGAAATCTTCGTCGCATTTCTGGTCACGAAAAATGCGTGCCGAGTACGCAACCGAACCTGGCGCTTCAACCGAGCCAACGTACAGGCTCTCACGGCTGGCGAAACAACTCGCCCAACCGAAGTAGGGTGTGTTCCGGTGAAGGTGAACGTCGATTTCGGAGGGAAAGCCGACGGCATGGTAGATGTTCGTTAACACTTCGCCCACGCTCGTATCGTCCCCAGCCCGAAAACGGTCGCGCTGCCGCTGTGATTCCCGCTCTATTGAGGTTTGCAGAGTATCGTGACCCACCACAAAAACTGTCATTCCGAGCGGAGTTCCGTCATCCGCACCGCGGATGGCGGAACGCAGTCGAGGAACCTGCTGTTGGACACCGCAGAAAAGCAGGTTTCTCGACTCCGCAAGGTTTGTCCGCTCGCGGACAAACCTTGCTGCGCTCGAAATGACATAGGGGGAAGTGTCACAATATTGGGCAATCCTCAATAAGAAGCCTTGCCATGCCAGTTTCGTCTGCCCGTATACATCCCTTCAGACACTCTCTTTCATGTCTGCCAGAAAATGATGGGAATGCTCAGTGATCGGTGAAATCTTCGCCACTGGTGCAGTCCCTTTCCCAGGATCGGCCCTGCTTGCCAGGCAAAAGCCAACTTACACCCTCTCGCTTTTTGCACACTCGAATCTACACTACGCAAAATCTTGCATCCTTGACAGCCCCGGCGGGCAGGCGGATACTCGCTGTCTCGATTGGGCCTTTCCAGGCACAGCTAAATACCTCCCCCCAAGAGGTCACGATGATACCTATGCAGCCTGACCGGCAGAATTGTGTTTCCACGTTCGCGCATTTGACGAAGAGGATTGCGCAGCGATGGCGTACTTGCGCGATGTCGATGGCGGTTCTGTTTGCGCTAACGCTAGCTCTTCCCGCACAAGCCCAGAGCTTTCAGATGCTCTACCAGTTTCCTCTCCGAAAAACCGGGAACACTCCGTCCGGCTTGCTTCGCGTGAACGGGAATTTCTACGGCACAACCGCGTTGGGCGGCATGTCGAATGTAGGGACCGTCTTCGAGCTGACCAGCCAGGGCAAGCTGACCAGTCTCTATAGCTTCAGTCACAACACCTCAGACGGCAGAAATCCCACCATCGGTCCCTTAATCCGGGACAGAGCAGGCAACCTTTACGGGACCACCCAGAACGGCGGCGATCTCAATTGCATCGCCTTCCTGATTCGCGGTTGTGGCACGGTCTTCAAGCTGAGTCCGTATGGGAAAGAAACCATTCTGCACAGCTTTTCCGGCGCGCCAACGGATGGGGCAACCCCGCTGGCGGGCTTGGTAGCGGACTCGGCAGGCAATCTTTACGGCACCACCTACGTGGGCGGAACTGGGTGCAACGGCCAAGGTTGCGGAACGGTGTACAAGATTACTCCGAGCGGCACCGAGACCGTTCTGTATAGCTTCACCGGGGGCGCCGACGGTTCCAATCCATACTACGTAGACCTAGTCATAGACCCTGCGGGCAACCTCTACGGCACCACGGTGGGCGGTGGCGACCTCACGTGCGGTGGCCATGGGGCAGGCTGCGGCGTGGTGTTCAAGGTAGACCCGACTGGCAAGGAGACAGTCCTGCACGCGTTTGCTGGTGGTACTGACGGCGGAGGTCCGTCCTCAGGTTTGGTCCGCGACTCGAACGGTAACCTCTATGGCACGGCGACCTCCGGAGGCAACTGCCGCGGCTGTGGCTTAGTGTTCAAAGTCGATCCGACCGGGAACGAGACTGTGCTCTATAACTTCACAACGGAGGAAGTGCAGCCTACATTATCGGCATCGAGCCTACTCCTGGATCCCGCCGGGAACCTCTACGGCACGACTCTCTACGGGGGATCTCTATCAGATGGAACCGTGTTCGAAGTGAGTAGCCAGGGCGTATACACCATGCTTCACTCATTTGACGTCAACGATGGGGAGTTTCCCGTAGCAGGGCTAGTCCGGGACAACGCGGGCAATCTGTACGGCACAACTTCCGGGGGTGGCAACTTTAGCTGCAGTTTGGGCTGCGGAGTAGTGTTCAAGATCACTCCCTGAGTCATCCATAGCAGACGGGTTAAGCCGGGCACGGTGGAGAGAAATGGCTAAGTCACCGCCTTCTTCTCGAACTGCCGCAGCCCAACCACCAGCAGCAGTACATCAAAGAAAATCAGCGCAAGAATCACAGCCGTGATCGACAAATGTGGGAACTGCGGAACCAGAGTGGCCCGCATTCCTTCACTGGCGTACACCAGCGGGTTGATGAGCACCACTTTTTGCAGGATGGGGAACGTCTTCAGAGCGCTCCACGGATAGTACGTACACCCAAAGAAGATCATGGGAGTCATGACCATGCTGAACATCAGCCCGATATGCTGCTGATTGATGCTGCATCCCAAAGCCATATATCGACCTATGCAGATTCTTTCATCTTGACCGGTGGGTTGTAACTCGACCAAATTGACAGGCACTCAAGCTTGGGGACTGCCTCAGAACAACGGCCACGGCTCAAGCTACTACGCCTCGGAGGAACTTTCACCATGCGACACCTCTGCTTAGCTGTTTCTTCGTTTTTCCTTGCCTCTTCGTTGTACGCCTCCGCGTCAGACCAGAATCGTAACCGTCTGGACAGTCTGCCGGCGGCAGCCCAATCCAGCATCTCGGCAGCATTGGGCCGGGACATTCCTGAATACTCCGTTCACGTCTCCGGCGGCGAGCTCAAAGCTACGAACGCACATCACGAATTGCAGATGCAATTCACATCCACTGGCGTCAAGGTGCGCCGGGGAGAAAACCGCTGGGGAATGGCGCTTCAAGGCTACGGTTATGGAAATGACTTGAGGCCTGTCCCGTCCGCCGGTCCTCGCGCGCGCGCCAACCGTGTGGAGTACCAGCGCGAACCTCTGACGGAGTGGTACGTCAACGGACCGATGGGCCTCGAACA
Source organism: Candidatus Sulfotelmatobacter sp. (assembly GCA_017883425.1). Taxonomy (GTDB): domain Bacteria; phylum Acidobacteriota; class Terriglobia; order Terriglobales; family Acidobacteriaceae; genus Sulfotelmatobacter. Next base: position 12,133 of record JADGNP010000031.1, read on the forward strand.
AGGTTTCACCTTTGACCGGGCACCGGGCAAAGCCGAGGGCAAGCCGCTGACGATTGCGGTCTCGCTGACGGGCGATGTGAACGCTGCGGTTGATGAGAGCAGCACCAGCTTAAGCCTGACATCGCACGATGGTGCGCAACTGCGCTATGGCGGACTCTCAGCGACCGATGCCGAGGGAAAAGAGTTGCACGCGTGGCTCGAACTGAAGGGCGCAACCCTCTTACTGCGAGTGGACGACAAGGGCGCGCTCTATCCCATCGTTGTGGATCCCCTCATACAACTGGCGAAACTCACTCCATCGAACGGCGAGGCGTTCGGTTTTTTTGGGGCAGCTGCGATCAGCGGCGATACGGTTGTGGTCGGAGCCTATTCCAGCAGTACAGGTCAGGGCATCATTTACGTTTTCGTCAAGCCGGCAAGCGGCTGGGCAAACATGACGGAGACTGCCCAACTGACCACTTCGACGCCTCCAAACTGCTGCGGCTTCGGTGAGTTTGTCGCGATCAGCGGCGACACCGTAGTTGCGGGAAGCACTGGGGACGGCGCGAACCAAGGTGGCGTGGTGTACGTCTATGTGAAGCCGGCCGGCGGTTGGACGAATATGACGGAAACCGCCACGCTCTCCGCCTCGGATGGCTATTTCGGTGAGGGTTTCGGTTTCTCCGTTGCCGTCGATCGAGACACGGTGGCCGTGGGCGCGATTTCCTGCAGCGGTGACGGGAATTTCGGGAATGGCGAAGCCTATGTCTTTAAGAAACCGTCGAGTGGCTGGGTCAACATGACGGAAACCGCGATACTGAGCGATTCTGACGCATTGGGGTGCGATGACTATGGATACTCTGTCGGCGTAAGCGGCAACACCGTCGTGATCGGGAAAACAAATGAGGGTATGAGTCCGCCGAACGGCCCGGGCTCTGCCTACGTTTTTGTCGAGCCCGCCACCGGTTGGATCGACATGACCCAGACTGCCGAACTGACCACGACGGACAGAAGAATCGGCGACGGATTGGGAACGTCGGTAGCGATTAGCGGCAACACAGTCGTAGTCGGTGCACCGGCCAGCCTGAACTCTCTAAATCAGGATGCCGGCGCGGCTTATGTCTATGTGAAGCCCAGTAAGGGATGGGGGAACATGAGGCAGACCGCCAGGCTGAGCAACGCACGAGGCACCACGCTTGGCTCTTTCGCCTCTAACTTAGCGATCGATGGCAATACCATCGCGGTGGGAGATCCTGCCCCCGGAACTAATAGCAAGTCGCCCGGCACCGTCTACTTGTTCGTTAGACCTGTAAACGGCTGGAAGAATGCCTCGCGACCCAATGCCAGGTTGGTCGCAAACGACGGGCTGAACGGCGACGGGTTAGGACAACCGGTATCCATCAGTGGCAAAACGGTGGTAGCGGGAGCGCGCTGCGCAGCCGTTAACGGAAATGCCTGTGGAGGCGCGGCGTACGTCTTTGGGCCGCAGTAGATCGGCTCGAACTGGTCCGCCGCTGCTAATCCGGAAGGCCGGCAGTAGAAGCACTCCTACGGAGCGCTCTTCACGAACGCGAGTGTGGTTGTGGGCATGGAGACCGTCACCTCGCCGCCGATCACGCGCCTGGCCTGGAAGTTCTTGAGCTTGAAGATGACGGCCGGAGTAACCTCCTGACCTTTAGAGACCAGCAACGTTCCGTCGTGGCTCTGGACCTCCTGTTGGATGATCATGCCGGCCGAAAGATCGTCGATCCGGCACTTTCGTATCTCGCCTTCGTCGGCGTTCGGGTCCAACGCCACTAGTGCCTGGAAGAACTCCGGACTAAAGCTCCGGTTTTGGCGAGCCAGCAAGTGCGCCGCCTCGGTGCGCGAAGTCCCCTTGTGGATCGCTTGTTCATAGGCCAGGATCAGCCGAAGAATTTCCGCTCCCAGCCGTATGTCCGTCATCTCGGCGTCGCCGGTCTCCGCAGCTGGCTGGTTCTGGTGCTCGATCATCCAGGCGATGGGTTCCAGGCGCGGGATTTTCGAAAGCAGAGTATAGGCCACACTGGGGTGTGCGTCATATTGTGCCTGCTCGTTCGGGCAGAGCGTTTCGCCGCGGTAGACGGCGTCAATCGTTTCCGGAGCCAGAGTCACGCAACCGAGTTGCGACAACATGGCGGCGACCTCGTATTGCCACGGGTTCTTCAGCTTCATCGCGGTTACGACGTGGTGAATGTAGCGGCGGGCGCGCTCGGCGCGGCCGAAAGCTGCGGGATTCACCAGGCTGAGCACTTGGGTCAGCACCTGCAGGCTGCCGCTCAGGGTCTGTTCCAGGAGTTGCTTTTCGGCGATGACCAACCGGTACTGCACCAGCGCCGCAGTAATGGTTTTCGCCATCACTTCCTTGCTGCAGGGCTTGTTGAGGAAACGGAAGATGCTGCCCTCGTTAATGGCGCTAATGGCGGTTTCCGTGTCGGCGTTGCCCGTGAGCATCACACGGATGGTGTCGGGCGATAAAGCCTTGATGCGGCTCAAGAGCTGCACCCCATCCATTCCGGGCATTCGCATGTCGGAAATCACGACCGCGTAAGGTCCTTTCTCGGCCGCGAGGGCCAGGGCTTGAGGCCCGCCCAGGGCAGTCTCCATCTGAAATTCACGGCTCAAACTGCGGCGATATCCGTCAAGGATGTTGGCATCGTCGTCCACCAGAAGGATATTTTCAGCCATTGTGTTCCCCTTATTATTTCTGCCATAAGGCGGCAGAATGCGTTCCCGATTCTTCGCCACGGGCTCCGTCTCAACCGCCGGCGCTGTACGCGACGAAGTGCGCTTCCCGTCAGGGCAGCCGAGCAGTTGGCAAGGTTGCGGTCATCCCATCAGTCCATCGGCTGCGGCCAGCCCTTGCTTTAGGCGTTTGCACGCAGCGTCAGGCCAGTACCCGACTACCGCTCGAACTGCTCCTCCGCGATCCTGACAACAGCGAGGCGAAGCCTCGTGCGACTGTCCGCTACGGCCCTCAGTGCGTGGTGCTCGGGGCAGGGCCACCCGGTTCTGCATGCAAGCTGCGCCAGAGACCTTCTTTCTCGCGCAGTCCCAGGCGATCGAGGTAATTCAAGTCAAGTTCAATGTCGTGGTTCAGCGGGGACACATCCGTCGCGCCGGCGATGGCATTGGCGGCGTGGACCGCGGTCAGCGAGGAAAACTGCGTTTCGGCGGTGTCCGAGGGATGATGGTGAAAGGCGACGGCGTGCACCAGCGGGAGGGGGAGACCCCAGATGCTCATCAGGTACGCGCCCACTTCGGCATGCCTACAACCCAGGCGCTCCAGTTCGAGATGCTGGTTGGCACCGGAGTTCTTTTCAAAAATCTGATGGTACTCGCGGGGCATCTCAGCCAGCAGGACCACCTTGCCAATGTCGTGCAGCAGCCCTGCCGTAAAACTCTCCTCCACCAATGCCTTCGCACAACCCTCGGAGTTGGCGATGCGCTGGGCGAGCGACGATACGGCCACGCTGTGATCCCAGAGCGCCGGCAGGCTGACCACGGCTTGGGCGTTATTGTCGAGCTGCGAAAAGACATGGACCGACAACACCAGGGTGCGCACCGTCTCGGTGCCAATCAAAGACAGCGACTGCACCAGGCTGGATACCCGCCCACTGGCGCCGACAAAGGCGGAGTTTGCCAGTTGCAGGATCTTGGCCGCCATCCCAACATCCTTCGAAATGATCTTTGCGATTTGCGCCAGGGAGGGCTCTTCCGAACGGAGCGCAGCCGTCAATTCATGGTAGAGCGCGGGCAAGCTCGGGATCGACCGCAAGCGCGAGATCACCGTCTTGATCGATTGATTGGAGAGCAGATCGCGCATGGCGAACGCCTGACTGAGTCGCGCCACCAACTCCTGCGGGTCGCAAGGTTTGGACAAGAACTGATGTGCGGGGGCGATGGAGCGGTACACTGCTTCCCGGCTCGACTGCCCCGACAGGATCATGCGGACAACATCCGGGTAACGTTGCTTGACCTGCTCCAGCAGTTGAGCGCCGTCCATCAGGGGCATGCGCATATCCGAGACCACCGCGTCATAGGGCTCTTTGTCCAAAGCCTGCAACGCGGCCGAGGCGTTGTCGACGAAATGCATCTCCCACTCTTTTTGCATGCCATGCAAGGCTCGCCGGAGGCCATCGAGGACCATGTTTTCGTCATCGACAAAAAGCAGGCGCTTGGGCATCAATGCTCCTTGGCAGAGTCGGCCAACTGGATGGGCAACGTGAGGAAGAAGGTCGTCCCTTTGCCAATCTCCGTCTCAAACCAGATTTTGCCGCCGTGTTTTTTGACGACTACGGTATAGGCCAGGGCCAGGCCCTGCCCGGTCCCTTTGCCCACCTCCTTGGTGGTAAAGAATGGGTCGAAAACTCTGTTCCGGATGGCTTCGGGTATGCCTTTGCCGGTGTCGGTCACCGAGATTTCCACGAACTCGCCTCGCATCCGCGTGCCCACCGTAATCCGTCCCTTTTCGCCATCCTTTATTTTTTCTTTGATGGAATGTGCGGCATTCACAATCAGGTTGAGGACGACCTGGTTGATATCGCCCGGATAACACACCACGGGAGGCAGCGTTTCATCCAACTCGAACACGATGTCGGACACATATTTCCACTCGTTGCGAGCCACGGTAATGGTGGACTCGATGGCCTTGTTGAGATCGGTGGCAGTCTTGTCGGCCGAATCAGGGTGGGAGAATTCCTTCATGGCGCGAACGATCCTGGCCACTCGCCGGGCTCCATCCAGGCTCTGGTCGATGGCGCGAGGCACCTCGGAGACAATGAAGTCGAGATCGCAGCTCTGTTCCGCTTGCCGCAGGGCTGCGGCCACACCCGGCGGCAGGATTTCCGCGCCATTGTGGATGGCGCTGCGATACTGTTCCAGCAATTCGTGGGTGGACTTCCAGGAATCGCGCAGGAACGTGAGGTTGTCGGTTACGAACTGCGTCGGCGTATTGATTTCGTGGGCGATGCCTGCGGCCAGCTGACCAATGCCTTCGAGCTTTTGTGCCTGGCGAAGCTGGCCTTCCAGCGCCCGGCGCTCGGTGATGTCTTCTTTGACGGCAAGAAAATGAGTGATGGCACCCTTTGGGTTCGTGATCGGTGTAATGGTTGCGGCCTCCCAGAAGATCTCCCCACTCTTTTTCTTGTTGCAGAACTCACCGTGCCACACCTGCCCTTGCGTGATGGTGGACCACAGGTTCCGGTAAAGCTCCGGGGGGCATTGCCTGGCGTTCAGGATGCGCGGATTCTTCCCCACAGCCTCCTTCGCGCTATACCCCGCGGACTCGGTGAACTTACGATTCACGTAGCTGATTTTGCCTTGCGGATCCGTGATGAGCACGGAGACCGGACTCTGCTCCACCGCCAGGGACAATTGCTGGAGCGCATCCTCGTTCCGTTTTCGTTCGGTGATGTCCCGGAAAGTCCAGATCCGCCCGTAGTAGACGCCGTTCTTGTCGACCACGGGAGAGGAATAGCGGTCCAGGCACATACCGTTCTTCAACTCGATTTCGTCGCGACTGGTCTCGTTCGGATGGGTATATAGGTAGTTGACTTTGGCGGTGAAGGAGTCCGGATCCTTGATGAGTGTGGTGACATGCTTGAGCATCTTCGCGTTGTCTTTGTCGGCCATCAGGTCGGCAGGGATATTGAACAGTTCGCGCAGCCGCTCGTTCTGCATCAGCCTTTGCCCGGAGAGATCCACCACCAGGATACCGTCGAGGGTGGAGTTGGCTTGCGCTTCCAGAAATGCGGTTTGGGAGTGGATTTCGGCCTCCGCCTGTTTTCGCCGTGTGATGTCGCAAAGAAAGCCATCGGCGTAGACCACTCCGTCTTCTTCGTAAGTACTCATCGCGCGGTCCTGGACCCAGATCCAGGATCCATCTTTTCGGTGGATGCGGTATTCCTCGGCAAAGGGAATCTGCCGGTCAAACAGAGCCTCATAGGCCTGATGCACTCGGCCAAAATCCTCGGCGTGGATGAGACCCAGCCGGAGATTGGCACCGCTGGCACAGATTTCTGCCTTGCTGAACCCCAGCACTCCCTCCACCTTTGGGCTGATGTAAATCGACCGGCCGTTCCGGTCGGAGGTCCAAGCCACATCGGGCGTACTCGCCAGGATTCGGCGAAACTTCTCCTCGCTCTTGCGGCGCACCTCTCTCGCCTGCTGTATCTCGGTGATGTCTTTAATGGTGGCCACATGGTGGGTCAGGCCCAAGGACTGCTGCAGGGGACTCATCCAGTATTCCGCGGGGAAGCAAGTCCCATCCTTCCGCCAGAAAAACTCACCGGCAAGATGAGTCGCCTGATGGGCGTCCAGCGCCTTACGGACAGCGCACTCCTCCGCCGGGTACCTGCTTCCATCGGGATGACTGTGATGCAGCAATTCGTGGACATTCTTTCCGACGATTTCTTCAGTCCGGTAGCCGGTCATCTTCAGCAGCGCGTCATTGCAGAACGTCGCATTCCCTCGTACATCCAAACCGCAAACGCCCTCGACGACGGCATCCAGGATCACCTGCAGTTCAGCCTGCAATTCACTCTCAGCGCTCTTCTCAGACTGGTTCGGTGGCATAGGAATGTCCACACTTGTTCCATCGACCTAACCAGACCATCAATTGAAGAAGAGACCGTGCGGTTTGCGCACTAAGGTCATAGGTAGGTGGGGCCCCACACTTCTTATGGGTGGTCGACCCTAACCGGACTCTGCGCGGTCAGCGTCTGGCAGAGGACATTTGTGTTGTCAGAGATAATGCCGTCGACGCCGTACCCTGCGAAGCGCTGCATGTCTGCGGGAGCGTTGACCGTCCACACGATGACTTTCTTTCCTGCACCTTTTACCTTGCGGATAAGCTCGGGCTCGACCAGTTCATGGTGGGGAATGACATATTCGACCGGAAGTTCGCTCCAGAAGCGGAGTTGAGTCTTGGACTCGCAAATCAGGCCAAGTGAAATCGTGGAGTCCTCCGCACGCAAGGACTTCAGCACTCCGGGCACAAAGGATGAGACTACGAATCCCCGGCGCGGTTTGTGCCTCAGGAACAGATCGAGCGTGATTCTCTCCAGACCCTTGACCTTCAGTTCAATGTCGAGGAACGAATCGCGGTAGCGCTGGAGAACATCCCGTAGCCGAGGCAGATGGGAAACCTGCTTCGCCGTCGCCCGGGAAACCTCAAATCCGCCTGCCTTCTGGTCATGGCAGACCACCGCCTCTCCATCGGCAGTGAGGCGCACATCGAACTCAAAGCCGTCGCAACCGTCGGCCAGGGCCTGGTCGAAGGACGCGAGTGTATTTTCCGGAATCGACTTGAGGGCGCGGGCGCCGCGGTGGCCGAGAAGAAGAGGACGGCTCATACTGGCACGATCAGTCAAGATCGAAATCCCGAATCGGCTTGCCGGTGTCGGGGGTCTCTTTCGCCTTCTTCACGGCCTCCTGGAACTTCTTCTCGAGGAGGTCGGAGGCATGCTTATGGGCTTCCACCGACTGCTGGAAGATCGACTCCCGGCGGCTGTCCTGCTCTCGCATGGACTTGGCCGCCGCCTCCATGTCGGCGAAGGTTTTCGGCTTCACCGCCGCGGTGTGGGCGATAACGGCGCGGGTCTCAGTGTCGATTTTGAGCACCGCGCTGCAGCAGGGACAGGTCACTTCGAAATTAGGGTGATTCTTCGCCATTGAGCGAATCATACCGCAAAACAGGGTCCACGACGAAGGGCGGGGTAGCGCCGCCGTCCCTTCGACTTCGCTCAGGGCAGGCTCCGGCGGCTGTCGCGGGGGCGTCTCGCCCCCGCATGCGGTGGGCATCGCAACGCTCCCTCCACTGTACGTATTACTATGTACGTACAAACGTTCCTGCAGGAACACTGTGGAAAACTTTGATCCTTTCTTTTCAGTGCCTTAGCTTGATGGGGAAGATGCGGAACAGGTTCAACATTTCCCATCCCAGCAGGACGACCGATAACAGGACGACCATCACGGCCATCAGTTCCCCGAAGGTCAGGCCGCGACGGGTAGGCTCGAGGCGCCGGGCGGCCAGGCTGAGAATATTGAGCGTGGCAAAGCCGAATACCACCGCCCAGAGGATGTTGTAAACGTCCTGCCGCGACCCGCGATAGAACACGGCGACGGCCACGCTAAAGAACACGGCAGCGTAAGCCCGCGCGACCGGGTAGACGGCGAGTGCGGCCCGTGTGGTTCGGGCAAAGCCCGCGATCAGCGACACTGCAGCAGGTAGCGCCATAGGGTGAAACGAGGGCACGAAAGCCCACTGCCGGGCTCGCCCCGAGAATTGGATATTACATCTTTTCCCGGTTCGGTTCATGGCTCAGAAAACGTGGGCAACCTTCTGGTCAAGAGTCGCGCTGGAGGCTTGCGCGTTGGTTAATATGGATCCATGGCAAAATGCCGCTACATTTTCTTCGACGTGGGCAATACGTTGTTGTTTCCCAATCGCGCCCGCATGCTGGCGCCGCTGCCGCTGGACCAGCATCCGACGCTCGAGACCTGGCAGGCTCTGGAGCGGCGCACCAAGCAGGAATTTGATCAGGGACTCATGAGCGGCAGGGTCGATCACGGCTTCTGGTGGACCTTCCACACCTATCTGCTGCAGCAACGGAATGCCCTGGACGATGGCGTACGCGATACGCTGGTCGAGAATACGCAGAATTCGGCCAACTGGGACCAGATTCTGCCGGGCACGCGCGATGCGCTGGAACGTCTTCGGCGGGAATACGCGATTGCGGTGATCTCGAATGCCGATGGCCGCATCGACGCCGTGCTGCGGCGCTGCGGGATTGCGGATTGCTTTGCCAGCATCACGGACTCGGGCAACGTCGGGCACGAGAAGCCGCATCCGGCGATCTTCGAGGCGGCGCTGCGCGAGATGAAGGCCGATG
>JADGNP010000311.1 GCA_017883425.1 Candidatus Sulfotelmatobacter sp.
CGCACTTGCTTATAGTGCGGAAGCTGAGGATTGACTGTATCGAGTGCCGCCTGCACCTGTTCCCCGGTCACGATTCCCGTGACAATCGCCGAAAGATACCCGCGGCCGTTCCCCACGATAACGACCTGCTGCGCGCCCGGTAGTTGGCGGGCGATTTCCTCTTCCACCGTTTCCGGCGCGATCTTATGACCCGAGCCAAGAACGATCAGATTTTTGATTCGCCCCACGATGCGCCAGTTCCCCGAAGAATCCATCTCACCCTGGTCGCCGGTGTGAAACCATCCGTCACGCAACACGTCCGCCGTCTGCTGCGGACGGTTCCAATAGCCCGGAAAAACGTTCGGTCCCCGCACCACGATCTCGTCGGTGTCGCCGAGCCGCATCTCAATGCCGGCAATCGCCGGCCCGACGCGTCCGGGCGCGACGTTGTTCGGATCGTCCATAGTACAGATCCCCGTCGTCTCCGTCAGACCGTACACCTGCAACACAGCAATACCGAGCATGTTGAAGTAGTCCTGGGTCTCCGGCGTGAGCGGCGCCGACCCGCAGATCAGGGCTTTCAGGTTCTCACCCACCATCTTCTTGCGGATCGCGGGAAAGACCACGGTATTAGCCAGCCACAGCCAGACCGCATCTGCTGCTTGCGAACGCTTCTCGTTCTGCCGTGTCCACGCGGCTTTCGCTCGTGAGTAAATCGCCTGCGCCAGGCCACCCTTCTGTGCGATCTGTTCGTCCACGCCGCGGCGCATGCGCTCGAGCAACTGCGGCACATTGAGGAAATAGTGCGGAGCCACTGCCGGCATGTCGCTCGGAATCTTCGTCAAATCGGTGTTCAGCGTTACCAGGCTCCCGCGCAGCAGGAAAGTCAGCACGGCGATCCATGACGCGCAAAAACTAAGTGGCAAATAATGAAAGACACGGTCCTGCCCCGATCGGCCTCCCATCAGCAAGTCCAGCCGCGCCGAGGTGCAACCCAACATGAACCCAACGTTCGCCGCGGTCAGGATCACGCCCTTGGCTTCCCCGGAAGTGCCCGAAGTGTAGATGATGGTGACCGGGTCCGCGTCGCGCACCTGCGGACGATCCAGCGCGATCGCCTCTACGCCCGCAAAGATCTCGTCAAAGAGAAAATGCGGCGGCGCTTCGGGCCCGTTCGCGCCCGGCCAGTTCTCCCGGATTCCATCCCGCAGTGTCGCATCGCCACAGCACACCAACGATGGTGTGCTGTCCTTCATCATCGCGACCAACTCCGCCGGGGCCTGGCGGAAGTAGAGCGGAACAACAATCAGTCCCTCGGCCATCGCGGCCAAATCGATCGCCATCCAGCGGATGCTGTTGGCCGCCAGCACTCCACAGCGGTCGCCCTTCTTCAGACCCTTCGCGGCAAGAAATGTCCGCGCCTTGCGGATCAATTCGAGGAGTTCGCTACCCGTCACTCCCGTGACCTGGCCGTCGCGGATTTCCCGCAGCACCGTGGTGTCCCCGGCCGCTTTCAGTTGCGAAAAGATTTCCCCGACAAATGGCATGAGTTTTCGTACCGGAGACGCGGCTGGATTCAGCTATAAGCCGACACCAACTGCCGCAGTGAGGCGCTCATCGGCGGCAGGTAATCCTCCCAACTCCAGTCACCCGTGCGCGTCGAGAATTCGGGATAGCGCCGCTGGATTTCTTCCTCGAAGAAAACGCCCATTCGGGCCATCACTCTCAGATTCTTCACCACCGTACGCGCAATGCCGTCAGCGATGCGCTCGCCCTGCGTGGCCAGCATCTCGAGGGCCCCCAGCAATTTCTGCTCGAGATCCGGATCGTCGACATTCATCAGCAACTCCGGATGCCCGCGCTCGTGCATCAGATTGCGAATACGCTCATCCATGGTGATCCCCGCCGAGGGAACCAGGGCCGGCATGGTGGTCACGATGCCGTGATAGCGCGACGACGCCATCATGTGGCAGGCGCGCAGAATGCTGACCAGTTCATACATGTTGTACTGGTCTGAAGTCAGAATTGGCACTCCGCCGAGTTTCTCCGAGATGCGGTTGGCGGGGCGCGCGTCCAGGCGTTCCGTCGCCACCAGAATGACGAACACATTCCGCTGCTTGCGGAAAGCATCTACGGCATTAGCAATGGAAGTCAGGTAATGCTGATAGGCGCGATTCGCCGCCGGTCCCGAGGTGTGGAAGTAGGGACCGCGATAGTGGCTTTGCTTGTAGGCGCCGGTCAGACTGTGCAGGGCTGCTTTGGCCACCGAGGCCTTCACCGGCCACTCAAACGGATTGATCGGACAAACCACCAGCACCGGTGTGCGTCCGTCCCATCCCACCTGCCGCAAAATGCCCTGTCCAAATTCCGCCGGGCACGGTTCGAACGTCCACGCGGTGTCCGTGCCCGGTTCGGTCGGTACACCCAGTTCGCGCAATAGAGCGCGCGACTCTTCATTGCGAGTAATGACCAGCGAATTCTTGCAGTAGCGTCCGCACATCTTGGCGACCAGAGGATCCATGTGGCCGGCTTCTGCCCCATATCCGACGGAGAGTTTGTTCTCCACCGCGGCCATACCGAGGGAACCGATCATCATCGTGGTCAGGGCGTTGGCAAACTTGCTCTTGAACATCGAGCCTTCGCACGCCACCACGCCATGGTGCCGGGGAACTTCATCCGACAAGAACGGTGGAAAAATATCCGGCAGGTGCACCTGCTTCGTGCCCTCGAAGTATCCTTTCGAGAACTCGAAGTTCTGACTCATCACGCTGAATTCGACCCGGTCCGTACCCAGGATGTGACGGATCTGGCGCAGCATTTCTTCGACCCGCACGTCCGAACCCATGTTGCGCGTGCCGTTGTACCCGGCAAAGAGCAACTTCAGTTTCTCGCCCGGCTGCCAGCGGTTGTTTCCGCCCAGCATCCATCTCGCTTTCGCCCGTTCGATGTTGCTGCTGACCCACGCCTCCAGAATGAAGTCCATCATGCGGCAGTCCCTCCGGCAGCCGCGGGCCAGGGCTGGTACTGGTACTGGAAGTTATTCTCGCGGCTGAACTTCAGCAGGGGAAAGCTGTACTGGGAAAAGGGAACCGGCTTGCGTCTCAACTCAGAGGTCACCCGCGTGTTGTCGAACACCGTGTTCCACACCAGATACGGCATGAATACCTTCAACAGCGACGCGCCCTTGGCCAGCGCCCCCTTCCGATTCGAGAGGAAGTTGACCGAACCGGCAAACGGCTTCTCCGCAAATGGCAGGAACACAGGGCCGCGCTTCTGCTGGGCGGCAGCGAGCGCAGTCGTCAACTCGCGAAACGTCTGCGATCCGGTCCCCGAGGAAAGATGGTATGTGTCGTACTGCGGTTGCTCTTTCTGGTGCAAGGTGGCAATCGCGTCCGCGACAAAATCCACATTCACGATGTCGATTTTGTCCTTAGGACGAAACGGCAATACCGGCAGGCCAGCCAGAAACACGAACGCCTTGACCATATCGAACTGGGTCGTTTCCGCATGCCGGCTGTCTCCCAGCACGATGCTCGGGCGAAACACCGTCTTGGGAGTATCCGGGAGAAGCACCCGCATCATGTGCTCGCAGAACTTCTTCGTGCGCGCGTACGGATCGTAATCGGAACGGTCCCATTCGAGGGAACGGTCCTCCGTAACCACTTCGTTACTACGCTTGCCCGCGACGGCGACCGTGCTGACCTCGCTGAAGCGCCGCAGCCCGTGATAATGCTCGGCGTGCCGCGCCAGAGTGAGCACCTCGAGCGTGCCCCGCAGGTTCACATTCAGACAACTCTTCTCCGACTTGCGGTTCAGCGATGCCGCGCAGTGGATCACGGAGTCCGTGGTGTGTACCAGCCGGTCGTATTCATCGCGGTTCAGTCCAAATCCGGGAGAAGTCAGGTCCCCGCAAAAGATGCGCACCTTCGTCTGCAGGTACTCGTAGAAGCGCGGGAAATCCAGGTGCAACTGCAGCGCTCGCCACAGCCGCAACTGCGCTTCCTGCGGATCACGCGCCCGCACCAGCACGTTCAAGGAGGCGGCATACCCTTCCAGCAGATTGGCGGCAACGTGTGCGCCGATGTATCCGGTCGACCCGGTCAGGAATATCGCCACGTGGCTCCGTCGGTCCCAGTCTTCACGGCATCTCCGTTAGCGGGCGCAAGTTGAAAAGTGCGAGGAGGCCTTGCTTCCAGAGGCCTTCCTTCAATCAAGGGATAGGTCCAGCGGCGCAGGGCCGGGATGTGAATGTTGATCCAGTACTCCCACCAATCCAGCGAACGCGTGTCATACCCGAAAATCTCCTGCTCTTCCGGCACCAGTGCATACGAAAGCTTCTCGATGTTTTCCGCCGCGAAATCATGTTCGTTCAACAGGATGAAGGGCTCGAACAATTCAATGAGTTTTTCCAGGCGCTCTAGATTCCGCTCGGTCTTCACCAGCGGCGCCTTCTTCAGCGGCAAGGGCGACATGATGCGTTGAATGGACTTCACAATCGCCTTCTGCGCCGGCGCGGACATGCGGTTGTACCGCGTCTTGGAAACCGGAATCGCATCAAACCGCAGGCGCAGCCACGATTCCAGCCCTTCCTGCGCGCGGTAGTGCTTGCGGTGCGCCAGAGACGTCAACTCGATCGACCTCCCCATGTCGCACGGGTTGGTCACCGAAGTTGCGAGTTGGTACATCGGGTCATGCCGGCGTTCCATCACCGCGGCGGCAATCAGGGTCATGCCGCTACAGACGGCGTCTACTGGAACAATGTCGAGCCGCTTGTTCTTGTTCGTGGGCAACTGCCGGAAATACGTGCCCAGCAGATACGACAGCGACGCAGAAGTATTGATGCCCTCATTCCATCCGAGGAACGGCCTGGCCACCGAGGTTTCCACAATTGCCGGACGCACCACCGCAACCGGCAGTCCAGCGCCATGTTTCGCGATCAGCGACTCGGCCAGACTCTTGGTGAGCGTATAGGTATTCGGCCAGCCCAGTTCCTTGGCGCGCCGCGTCCCGGCCTCGGTCAGATGAGTCCTTAGCCAGCGGACCCGGTTCTTGCGAATCTGATTCTCGAGTGCCGCACCGTGCAAGTTTTTCGCCGCATGTTCCCGGGACTGAGCCTGCCTCCGCAATTCCGATGTGACTTCGTCGCTCTCGGCCTGTGCCTCGGCCTGCTTCACGAATTCCTGGAGGGAACGCCATTCCTGTTCGGCGTCGAACCCTGCCAACCCGCGCGGATTGTAGTTCGGAGTCAGTTTTTCGCTGACTCGCCCGTCCTGCTCGCCGGCGACGTAACAGGTGGAGAGATGCACGAGTCCCGCGTGATCCGCCGTTTGCACGAACTTAAGAATATTGAAGGCGGCACCCGTGTTGGTCGTGAGCGCGTCGCGCAGGTCGGGATTGAAATCGGTCAGGCCCGAGCTGTTGATAATCAAATCCAGGTTCTTCTGCAAGTGGCGCGCAGTCTCAGCGCTGAGTCCCAGCCCCGGCTGGGTAACGTCTCCTTCGACGACCTCGATCTTCTCGTGGAGAACATCGAGGAGCCTGTCCCCGTGCCGCTCAAACAGCAGATCGAACACCGGCGACTCTTCCACCATCTTCTCGAAGCGCCGCTCTGCCGGATTCGACTTCTGCCGGCGGATCAGCAAATAAATCCGTTCCACGTCGGGCAGATCCAGAAGCGTGTTCGCCAGCCAGACTTTGCCAATGAATCCAGTGACGCCGATCAGCATCACGTGCTTTCCCGAGAATGCCCGGCGTACGGAAAAGCCCTGGGCCTGCCTGTGACCCTCAAAATGGACAACGGGCCGCGTTCGCGCCATGGCCCTCCGCTGGGCGGGAATGACCGCCGCCCGCAAATCTTCCACGGAAATGTCCAGTTGCCTCGCCAGGGTTTTCGGAGCCCTGCGCCCGTCCGGATTCTCTTCCCGAATGCGCGCGAACGCCCCGCGCGGCCGGATCACCGGCTCGATCAACCGGCCCGTCGCCGTACCATCGCGAAACTCCAGGCGGTTGGCCACAATCCGTTTGACCCCCAGATGCTGCGCCAGCGGACGCATCACGTGCTCCAACCCCTGGCTGACCAGCACCACTTCCGCCCCGGCATGCACCAACTCCTGCACCTTGCGCACGCCTCGCTCTTTCAGGCGCGGCTTCAACTTGTATAGAAAGAATTCTTCGCCCAGCAGGTCCAGGCGGTCGCGGGTCACTCCACGCAGGACGGTATGTATCGCCCGGGTGGCGAACTTGCGGTTCGTCGAATAAAGAAACGGGCGCAGCAGGGCCATCAGAAAGATCTGCCCGCGCCGCCGGAAACGTTCGGCGAACGTCTGGGCATTCCAGGTAAAGAACGCCACGGGCTCGACCACGGTCAGGTCAAGCAGGCTGCCCTCAACCCGCCAGTAGACGGTGGGGGCCGTACTGGAATTGTGGTTTGTCGGTTCCAAAATTGGTTTTCGTCCCTCTATGAGGCTCCCGTTCACTAGCGGTCAGACGAAGTTTCTATTGTAAACAATTGACGCGTCGGAGCGAAGCAAAAGCCCTGCCTGGTAGTGGATCAGTTTGACACGGGAAGAGAAAAACCATGAACCACGAAGGACACGAAGTGTCACGAAGGGCTTGATTTGTAGGTGTTTCCTTCGTGTGA
>JADGNP010000312.1 GCA_017883425.1 Candidatus Sulfotelmatobacter sp.
TGACATCTGACCTTGCCATCCACAGGCAAGAGAGCAGAACATAGTCAAGGCGGAGGCGGTACACGTAGCTCCCGCAAAGAAGCCCGCAAGTCCTTTGTTCTCAAGATTTTGACCTCTAAACCCTTGCGGCTCAAGATTTTGCAAAGCATTTTTGCAAACCCCGCGCCAGTCAAGGCATTCAGAGGTAGGGGGGAGGGGGGGTACCCCACTGAAGGGTACAGACCGGGCACATCCCTGACAAAACAGACCGGGGACATTCCCTTCAAGAGAGTAATCTTTTCCCATTTTCCCATTACGGAAAGTCGGCGCTTGGTCCATTTCAATTTCATCCGCCAGGCCGCAACTCCTTCCTCCTAGCCACAAGACTCCTCCATCGTTATCCTGAAGTGCTTCATATTCTGAATTGGCCGTCCACTACTGCCTGGGCGAGGAGACTGCATGCGAGGGTTGCCTACATGAGGGGATTGAAAGACAAGCGCGTCCTGATCACTGGCGGAGCGAGCGGAATCGGGGCAGCGACCGCGGCGCGGTTTTTGGAAGAGGGATCGCGGGTCTGCGTGCTCGATCGCGACGCCACGGCATGCGAGCAGATTCGGCGCGAGTTGCCGGGATTGGGCGAAGCGATTATTGCCGACGTCACCGATCTGATGCAGGTGGAAGCGGCGTTCGCCGAGGCCATCCGGTTGATGGATGGTGTCGACGTATTGGTCAACAACGCCGGCATCAGCATCCGTCACAACTTTCTCGACATCACTCCCGAAGAGTGGGACAAAGTCATCGCCGTGAACTTGACCGGAGTGTTCTACGTGGCGCAGACCGCGGCGCGGCATATGTGGGAGCGCGGCAGCGGGGTGATTCTGCAAACCGCGTCGACGAACGGGGTGATGGGATATCCGTATTACGCGGACTACAACGCGACCAAGGCGGGAGTGATTGAGCTGACGCGGTCCATGGCGCTGGAACTGGCGCCGAAAGTACGGGTGTGCGCGGTGGCTCCAGGATACGTGCTGACGCCGATGCAGCGCGCCGAGTACTCCGACGCGATGCTGGAGGAAGTGAACCGGAAGATTCCGCTCGGGCGGCATGCCACGCCGCAGGAGATTGCGGGACTGTTTGCGTATCTGGCGTCAGAGGACGCGGCGTTTGCTACGGGGCAGGTGTTTACGATGGATGGGGGAGAAACCGCGGGAGGGCTGGCGAGCCGGTAAAGTGTGGTTGCGCCTCAGCGGCTAAAGCCGACATTCCAACGACACAGTCATCGCAGCGCTGAAAGCGCTGCGCCACCCAAAAGCGAAGTCATTAGGGAAGCTGGGCACGTGCGGCTTGCATAGTCGGTGGGCAATAGGCGCCCACCTCAGGATGACAATCCTAACGCGCATGTCGTCGACTGATAGGATTCCAGGGATGCGTCTCAAGGATAAAGTTGCTCTCATTACGGGCGGGACTTCCGGGATTGGCGAGGCTACCGCGCTGCTTTTCGCCGCAGAAGGCGCCAAGGTCGGCATTACGGGCAGAAACAGCGAGCGCGGCGCGGGTGTGGTCGAGCGGATCAAGAAGCGCGGCGGCGACGCTGTCTTCCTGCGGGCTGACGTGAGTGTGGCGGACGATTGCCGGCGCGCGGTGGACGAGACTCTGCGCGCGTTCGGCAGGCTCGACATTCTGTTCAACAATGCGGGAGTCTTTTACCCGCAGACCGCGATGGAATGTTCCGAACGAGAATGGGACGAGCAGATTGACGTCAATTTGAAAGGCACGTTTTTGATGTCGAAGTTCGCGTTGCCCGCGATGATCGCGCAGGGGAGCGGAGTCATCATCAACAACAGTTCGGGATGGGGAATTGTGGGCGGCGATCACGCTGTGGCTTATTGCGCCTCGAAGGGTGGAGTCGTGCTGATGACCAAGGCGATGGCGATTGATCACGGAGCGCAGGGGATCCGGGTGAATTGCATTTGTCCTGGGGATGTGGAGACTCCGATGCTTCCGGCCGATGCGAAGATGCGCGGGTTGAAATGGGAGGACTACATTGCGGGATGCGCCAATCGTCCGCTGGGGCGGGTCGGAACGGTGGAGGAGATTGCCAAGGCGGTGCTGTTCCTGGCGTCGGACGACTCATCGTTCATGACCGGGACGGCGCTTGTGGTCGATGGCGGAGGGACCGCGGATTAAGCGGCTGAGGTGCAGCGCCTGAAGGCGAGGTTGATTATTCGCCAACTTACGGTATGCCTGAAGGAAGGCATACCCTGATACGAATCGTGAGGCATACCTGATACGAATCGTGAGTTGCTGTTGCCGGGCGAGAGATTGAATGAAGGCTACCGTATTTCTGGGCGGAGGGCGGATTACCAGCGCGTTGGTGGCGGGGTTGCGGCTGGCGGGAGATGAGCGGGTGATTGTGGTCTATGACCGCAATCAGGGGAAGCTGCGGACGTTGCGGCGGGAAGCGCGAGTGGAGATGGCGCGCGACTTGAAGTCTGTGCTGCTTCGGGCGGAGATGCTGATTGTGGCGGTGCGGCCCGCATCCGTCGCGGGGATTCTTCAGGAGATTGTAGCTTGCGGGATTTCGATGCCGAAGTTGTGCGTCAGCCTCGCCGCGGGGATTCCGCTGCGGAAGCTTCGCGGGCGTCTCGGACCGGCGGTGCGCTGGGTACGAGCCATGCCGAGTCCGGTCTGCCGGGTTGGGCGCGGGTTGACGGCGCTGAGCTTTGATCGCGACGTCACGAAGAGGGAGCGCAGGCAGGTACGCGAATTCTTTGAACGCGTGGGAGCTGTACTGGAAATTTCCGAAAGCCAGTTTGATGCGTTCACGGCGGCGTACTCGTCCAGCCACGGCTATCATGCGCTGGCGACTTTGGCGAAGGCCGCACAGGCCGCGGGGCTGGACCGCACGACAGCGCTAACTGCCGCGGCTCATGCGCTGAGTGATGGGATCTTGTATTGGAGAGAAAGCGGAAAAGCACTCACCGAACTGTTGCACGAAGCAGCTACCCCGGGAGGGATTGCGGCGGCGACCATGTCCGCGATGGATGCGTCGGGATACGCGCGAGTTGTGAAAAATGGGATTCGAGCGGGCATGAAGCAGGCGCGGATTAATGCCCGGCGCTGAGCAGGCCAGGGAGTCGTCGGGACGGGGGCACCAAAAGCTGAAACCGGCGCTCGGCGTGCGGTCAAAAAGCATAACGGACAGACTGCGGGTAACTCACAACGTACCTCAGGGGCTAAAGCCCGCACGGATGGGAAAGCTTTATCGCAGCGCTGAAGGCGCTGCGCCACCCAAAATCCTACCCAAAGATCGCCACCCAAAATTCCACCCAAAATCCTACCCACAAATCGCCAACCAGAATCACATCCAAATCGCCATCCAAAATCGCCATGCAAGATCAGCGGAGGTCCAAACGCGATGAAGTCGTGCCCTTCCCGTCATCTCATCCACACGCGAGTCCACGCGAAGTGGTGATCATTTCTGCGTTACCTTGGTCACCATTGAGTCGGGCTGCGAGTCTGTCACAATATCGTGGTACAACGCTTGCCCGGGATGGCGGATGTTCTGGATTGCGGGCAGCAACGGCGATGGAAGTTCTAACATCCAAAGCGACTCGACGAAGCACGCGAATCCGGGTGGAGATTCCGGTCAGCGTGATCAGTCTCGACCGGACGAAGCCGTTCGGCGAAAGGTGTGTGGTGCTGATCGTGAGCGCGCAGGGATGCGGGTTTCGGAGTTCGGAGGCGCTGCAGCTCGAGACTCCAATCCTGCTGAGCGAACTTCCCGGCGGAGGAAGCGTGACGGCGCGGGTGGCGAATTGTTTGCCGCTGGGCAACGATGGCAAATATTTTCTGATCGGGGCTTCGCTGTACACGCACGGAAATGTTTGGGGGATTGCCGATCCTCCGGAAGACTGGAGTGTCGCGGCGCAGGGCGATCCTACGCCAAGCCCCGCAAGCCCCTCTCCGGCCAGCGCCCCAAAGCTGACCGTGAATAGGAAAGTGTGGCCTTACAATCTGTCTTCCGAAGGCGCCAAAGCTCGCAAGTAGAGGCCTCCGCTTCAGGGTGGTATTCAAAGAACAATCTCCGGTCTTGTTCTTTCGTAACTTCGCCAACTCCCCACACGCTGCCATACTCTGGGTAAGCATATGTCAGAACCGCTCAATTCGACGGCCCCGGTGGTGTCAGGCCATGAGAAAGAAATGAACGATCGTCCGTTTCGCGTGAAGCTGCGCGGTTCGGTGCTGGTGCTGGTGCGGTTGCCAAACCGGCGGTCGGTGAGAGCGGCGTTCCATCAGCTGTCGACGACGGGTGGAGTCATCCATCTGGAAAAGCCCCTGGACGAGAAACTGGAAGTCGAGTTGATTTTTCACATTAGCGAGACGACCATTCGCGGCAAGGCGCAGATGCTGTTCCCCATGTGGGCGACGCAAGGGTGGATGCAGCCCTTCCGCTTCGTGGACTTGTCCGATGCCGATCGGGAAACGCTGGACACAAAACTGAAGTCTTTTCTTGGCGAAGCGGCGAAGGGCGCCACAACCGGCGCCTGAACCTTCCAACTTGCCCTCTTCAACTTTGATGCAAATCCCTTCTGATTCACCGTGCGAATGCATGGTTACCCCGGTTACGTTGGTGAGAGGAATTTAAGGATTATGATCCGGGGATAGGGACTATGTCATGAAACGACTCAGCTTTCTGGTTTCACTCACCAACAACGACAACGATTATCAACAGGAACAGGCTGCGGCGGCGGAGAAGGCCGCGCGGCGCCTGGGCGTGGACGCGAAGATCATTCACGCGAACAATGATGCCGTGGCGCAAAGCCAGCAGTTGCTGCATTACGTTCAGGATTCTTCGGTAGTACGTCCCGATGCAATCATGTTCGAACCCGCAGGTGGCACTGCATTTCCGCAGGTGGCGCGGGCGGCGGCGGCGGCGGGAATTGGGTGGGTGGTGCTGAATCACGAAGTGGACTACGTCCTGGAGCTGCGTCGTACTTTCAAGGTGCCGGTGTTTGCCATCAGTTCCGATCACGCAGAAGTGGGCAGGATTCAGGGGCGGCAATTTGGGGCGCTGCTGCCGAATGGCGGATCCATTCTGTATATCGAGGGGCCGGCGAACAGTTCCGCGGCCAAAGAACGAACGGCGGGAATGAACCTGACCAAGCCGGCGAACATTCAGGTGAAGACGATGCGGGCAAACTGGACAGAGGGCAGCGCCTATCGCACGGTGAGTTCGTGGCTGCGCCTACGCACCTCTCAGGAGAGCCATATCGATCTGGTTGGGGCACAGGACGACAGCATGGCCATGGGCGTGAGAAAAGCGTTCAGCGAGATCGCGGAGAGTGAACGGGCGCGGTGGATGAAGATCCCGATCACAGGCTGCGACGGGATGCCCAAGACCGGTCAGGCGTGGGTGCGCAACGGGACGCTGGCGGCGACGGTCTTTATTCGACCGAACACCGATCTGGCGATTGAGATGTTGGTCGAGGCGTTTAAGAGTGGTGCTCAATTGCCGGAGCGGAAGGTGACGGAACCGGAGTCGGTGCCGTCGCTTCAGGATTTAGCGGCATCGGCAGGCAGGTTACATCGCTCTGCCGGTGTGTGATGTTTCGAGTATACGGAAGGTTTCAGGCGTCCCTACGGAAGTCTGTGTCATAGCTATTCTGTCGCCCCTCCGGGGCTTGCGTATTTCCTGCCTGCAGCCCACGGCGCAAGCCGTGGGTGGGCGGAAATACGAGCAAGCCCAGGAGGGTCGGAAGAGAAGCTATGACACAGACTCCGGCGTGACGACACGCGCTCTCCCGCACGGAAGCGTCACTATAATCATGGTATGAACTCCACCCTCCCCGTCTTCCGCGAACCCAGCACCGGCGAAAAGATCTTCAACCGCATCTTCGGATTTCTCGTCGGCCTCGGTCTGGGCTTTTCCTACAACTACCTGCTCGAAGTCCGCGGACGCAAAACCGGCAAGCTCTATTCCACTCCAATCAATCTGGTGGAACTGAACGGCAAGAGTTACCTGGTCGCCCCGCGCGGACGAACGCAGTGGGTGCGCAACGCCGAAGCTGCCAGAGAAGTCACACTGAAGAGGGGAAGCACGCGCCGGAAATTTCGCTTGCGTCCGATTTCCGACGCCGAGAAGCTGCAGATCCTGAAGGCTTACCTCGACACCTTCAAGCGCGAAGTGCAGCGCTACTTTCCGATCCCTGCAGGTTCGCCTCCAGAAGCCTTCGCCGCGATCGCCGGGAGTTATCCTGCTTTCGAACTTCTTGCCGATTGACCAGAAGGCGAGCGGGAGTTTCCAAAGAGACGGGTGGGCGACGGGCCTTGTTTGGTGGGCGGAAAGACGACCACAGGGGCTGAAGCCCGCATTTCTTGTAGGCTCGTGGCGGCACGACTGGAAGTCGTGCCCTTCCCGAATCGTTGAGGGAGAGGTAGCCTCCAGGCGAGCGTGCTCTTCTTTCGCCCCTTTGGGGCTTGGTGATTTCTGGTGCCGGCCACCCACGGCTTGCGCCGTGGGCTGCATTCTGTCGCCGCTTCGCGGCTGGGAGCTGCAAAGATTGGCCGGGCGGGGCACGGGGAGTGGCAATGCAGCGCCGCCGTCTCGGCGGCTGTCG
>JADGNP010000313.1 GCA_017883425.1 Candidatus Sulfotelmatobacter sp.
CAGCGGGACCGATGTGGCCACCGGACTCGCGATCGCGAGGGACGGTTCGGGAGACACGTTTGTTGTGGGCTCCACGAGCTCACCGAATTTTCCATTCACCGCTGAAGTGATCCAGCCCAGCATCGCAGGAACATCCAACGGATTCGTTACCAAGGTAAACTCCTCCGGTAGCGCGTGGATCTATTCCACCTACCTGGGCGGCGGCTCCGGCGACTTTGCAGCGGCGGTGGCGGTCGATTCTTCGAATAACGCATATGTGACCGGCGCCACTCAGAACGCCAATTTCCCTACAAAGAACCCATTCCAGCCCACCTGCGGTACGCAAGCAAACTGCAACGGCGGCCTGTCTGATGCGTTCGTTTCGGTGATCAATGCTGCCGGGACCAGCTTCGTTTACTCGACTTTTCTCGGCGGCAGCAACGCCGACCAGGGCCTCGGCATCGCGGTAGACTCCTCAGGCGATGCCTACGTAACCGGTCTGACGCAATCCAATACTGACTTCCCGAAACAGTCGGCGATCCAACCGACGTTCGGTGGCGGAGTTCAGGACGCCTTCGTTACGGCACTGAACCCGACCGGGACTACCCTCTTGTATTCGACTTATCTGGGCGGCAGTCAGGCCGATGCAGGAGCCGGCATCGCGGTGGACGTGAACAAGTATGTCTATGTAACTGGACAGACGGGTTCGTCGAACTTTCCCCTGGCTAGCGCGACCCAAGGAACTCTGAGTGGCGGGAATGACGCGTTTGTAACAGAAATCAATTCGTCTGGGTCTGGCTATATATTTTCGACCTACCTTGGCGGCGCTCTGAATGAAGACTCGACAGCTTCCGGTGCGAGCTTTAGTCCGGTAGGAGCGATCACCGTCGACAGCGCCGGGGCTAACATCTACGTTACCGGCAACACCGCTTCGGCAAATTTCCCCACCACTACCGGGGTGAGCCAGATTGCCACCGGTGGCGGGACCGACGCCTACGTGGCGAAGTACACCCAAGCCACCACAGCCAGCTTTACGGTGGCGAATGGTGCTTTGTCGGCAACGTCGGGAGCCCCCGGGGTTTCGGCAACCTCCACCATCACCGTAGGCTCAGTAAACGGCTTCAACTCTGCTGTGACTCTCGCCTGCACCGTCGCACCAGTAGTCTCCAAGGGGCCGACCTGTTCCTTTAACCCGAGCACTCCGGTTACTCCGGCTGCTAACAGCACTGTGAGTGCGACCCTCACCGTGGCCACAACAGCGGCGACCGCGATGCTTGAGCGCCCCGCTGACCGACGATCCTCAGGCATGTTTTACGCGATGCTCCTGCCTGTGTTCGGGATCACGCTGCTGGGCGCAGGGATGGGATCAGCCGGGTCACGCCGCAGAAAGTTGTTCGGCTTCCTGATGCTTGGCATGGTCTTGGCGGGACTGCTGGTGATGCCGGCCTGCGGTGGCGGTAGCAACAACAACGGCGGCGGCGGCACCCCGGGCACGCCCGCTGGTGCTTATACCATCACCGTCACGGGCACGGGCGGAGGAGCGACGGTTACGGGTTCCCCGGCACTCACGCTCACTGTCAACTAACAATCACGCAGTTCAATAACGGCCATCGTCAAGGCCATGTGGGGACAGCCGCCCTCGGCTGTCCCTCGGGCCGAAGGCCCGATGCCTGTCCATCTGGATAACTGGGAAACCAAGAATAGTCGAGCTTCGCTCGACCGGACAGCCGAGGCGGCTGTCCCCACATACCCACCGCGGAAGGCGGCCGTTACCTTTTGGGGCGAGGGCCCATTCCAGACTCGTGGCGGCATGATGGTAGTATGGATGATTCCGCAGGAATGATTCTAGGGAACAGGGTTGCGTGGTCCTGCGGGAAAAGTCTGCGGTAAAATGAGGCAGCAGATGACCGCGTCGTCTGGCAGGCCGCCCGCCGCGCTTGTCAGCGATGGGAATTTCGTCGGCGGGGCCGGGCAGCCTTTGCGTTGTGCTAGGAATCGAAGCTACTTGAACCGAAACCTGCTCATGTTGAAATCCGAAGCGTCGAAATCCGCGTCGTTGAAATCCAAGTACATCCTCCGGAGCGGGCACGCCGGCATCGCGGCGCTGTGCCTGTTGGCCGCTTTTCTGACCTGGCCGTCGTCGGCCTCAGCCCAGACCTTCACCTTGCAGGCAGATCCACTGTCTCCGGATGCTGTAGACCCGGGAGGCACGTCGTCTTTCAACATTACAGTCGGGTCCAACAGCTTCAGCGGCACCGTCAATCTGAGCTGCCAAGTGACGTCGACGCAGGTTACGACCGATACTCCGGTTTGCACGGTCAGTCCAACAACCGTGACGCCCCCCGCCAATGCCTCGGCGACGATCACGACCAAGAGCGACACGACTACGGTGGCGTACTCAGTCACCATCACCGGCACTGCACCTTCGACCTTGCAGACCATCACCACGCAACCGCAGAGCCTGACCGTGCTCGCGGTTAGTCCCCAGTTCACGATCACGGTGGAAAAGGCCGTGGTGCCGAGCAGCGTGCCTGCCGGCAGCGGGGGCCAGGGCGTCATCGTCGTGAATCCGATTAACGGATACAGCAGCCCGGGCTACCCATCCGGGGGAGTGACGTTGTCCTGCTCGACCATCAGTCCGCTGGTCACGATTCCTCCAGTGTGCTCGTTTTCTTATCCGTCGGGCCTGACCAGCTTGCCGGTGAATGGAATCCCCGTCACTTCGACGATCACGATCAGCACCTTCGGTCCGATCACAACTGGAGCGGTTGCTCATCCCCGAGAATTTCCCGCACTCTGGCTGCCGGTGCCCATGCTCGCGATGGTGGGTCTGGGTGCCGCTGCGAGCGGCAAGCGATCGAGGAAAGCGTGGGGCCTGCTGGCCCTCTTCGTGATGAGCGGCGCACTTTTTCTGATGCCGGCCTGCGGCAACAGCAGCGGCACCTCGACCACCACGCCGAACGGGGTGACTCCCAACAACACCTACACCTTCACCGTGACGGGCGTCGACGCCAACGGCGTGATCTCCAGCAACACGAACTCGACCAGCGCGAAGCCCACGGTCAGCCTGACCGTAAATACACCGAAGAACTGAGCCATGCGCCAGCTCTGGCATCGCACGCCGCGAGGGCCGCTCATTGCTAGACTGGTCCTGGCGCTGGCCGCGACTTCCCTGCTGTTGCCGAACGCGGGGCGCGCGGGCTCCCGCCACGACAAGGCAAAGATTCCCGCGGTGCGCTGGGATGAGCAGCGTCCTGGCTGCACGTTCTCACGCAGTGACGACGGCAAGTACCGCTACGGAATGTGGTACGAAGATGTCGGAATCACGCTGGCCGTCGATTCCCAGGAACTGGAAAAAGTTCACCGGCGGCATGAGCCATTCTTCGGCGTGTTGCTCGACGTGCGCTACCGCGGCCAGGGATCGCTGGATCTCGGCGTCGAAAATATTTCGCTCGAGTTCGTGAAACACTTCCAGGTGGTCCAGACTTCGCTCGATCCGGATTCCTTCTCCGAAAAAGTCCAGAACGACGCCGACGAATTGGATCATCAGACCGCGCTCGAGGTGGAGAAGCATCCGGAAAAGAAGGAGGCGAAAGAAGCTTACGTGCGGGCTTTCCTGAAAGATTCGGCCGAACTGCAGGAGTTTGTCGGCAAGAACAGTTTGCGGCCGACGCGGCTCGGGCCGGGCAATCCGGAAACCAGCGGGTGGGTGTTGTTCAGCACCAACAGCAAGTGGATCAGCGGATGGAAGAAACAGGAAGAATTCATCCTGCGCGTGCCGCTCGATGGAAAGATGTTTGAGTTCCCCTTCAAGCTTCCGCCCAAGCCCGGAGAAGTGATGCTGCGGCGGCGGGAGTGAGAAAAACGCCGTCAGACCTCGGACGTCAGACCTCAGCCCTCGATTCCGAGCGCGGATTCCAAGTCTCTGAGGTCTGAGGTCCAAGGTCCGAGGTCAGATCTTTACGATGCCGCTTTGCGCGCCTGACGCTCCATCTCGGCTGTCTGGTGCATGAGGACATCGCGCAGCGAGACCAGTCCTGTCAAATCCTTGCCGTCGACGATGGGCAGATGGCGAAATCCGAACTCCCGCATGATGAACAGGCATTCCTCGATGCTCTCGTCGGCAGCGACGGCGCGTGGGTTTGCGGTCATGACTTCGGACACGGCGGTCGTTCCCGGAGTGCGGCCCACGGCCACGACGCGGTTCATGATGTCGCGTTCCGAGAGGATGCCCGCCAGTTCTCCATTGCGCAATACGGGCAGGGCGCCAATATTGTGCTCCATCATGAAGCGCGCCGCCTCGAGCACGGTGCGGGTGGCTTCGACGGAATAAACTTTGCGGTCTTTCACCAGATCGCGGAGAGTCTTCATGGATCACTCCTTACGGCATAGCGAAACCTGCGTGGATTGGGCCAGCCCCACGGCCAGCCTGTGCGGTGGGCAATACTCTATCACAGGTGCGGGTCGCCGGTAGACGGGGATTGCAGCGTCTTGCCAGCACCTGAGACGTAGCAAGCTGCGTCTCTACGACTTGGTCAGAACGAGATCATGCTGCTCGTCGCGAGCAGGCTCAACGGCATCCGGCCAAACCTCTTGGAGATTCGAAGGAATGGTTGCCTTCTCAGTTTCAGGCACTGCTCCCGGCAGACGCACCGCCTTGGAGTATTGCAGCAGAGGAAGGAAGGGCAGCATCAGCAGGAACACGACTCCCATCACGAAAAACGCTTCGACAAAGGCGAGCATAGCCGCGTGCTGCTGCACCATACCGTAGATTGCGCCCAGAGCCTTGCGCGAAGCCGTGACGCCGTCGACGCCGTGCACGACGAAGTTCGCTCGCAGGCCCTGCAACAGTCTTGCGGTCTGCGCGCTGCCCGCGGTGACGTTCGCGGCAAGGTGGTTCTGATGCACCTGGGCGCGCCGGGCAAGGAAAGTGGTCATGAGAGCGATGCCGACGCTGCCGCCGATGTTGCGCATCAGATTGAAGATGCTGGTCGCGTTTCCCATTTTCTCCGGCGAGATGCGTGCCATGGCCAGCGCCATGAGCGGAATGAAAAGAAAACTGAGGGCGACTCCCTGCAACACCTGGGGCCAGAAGATGTCCCAGAACCCGGCGTACAGATTAAGCCCGGAGAGCTGGAACATGGTGATCGAACCGAGCACCATGCCAACCACCAGCAAACGCCGCGGGTCGATCTTGGTGGTCAGGTGGCCCGCCAGGGGAGTGAAGAGCAGCGCTCCGATGCCTCGGGGCGACAGCGCCAGCCCCGAGTTGTAGGCGGGGTATCCCATGAGCGTCTGCAAATACAGAGGCAGCAAGACCAGGCTCGCGTAAAGGACGAAGCCGAGCATGCTGATCAGAAACACGCCGGCGCTGAACGATCGGTTCCTGAGCACACGCAGATCGACGACGGGATGATCGGTCATCAACTCGCGGATGATCAGGGCAACCAACCCAAACACACACAGCGCCGCGAAGGTTCGAATGGATTGCGAGGAAAACCAATCCTTGCGCTGTCCCGTATCCAGCAGAACCTGGAGTGAGCCGATGCCGAGCGCCAGGAAACCAATTCCCCAAAGATCAACCCGGGCGCCGCTGCGCTTCACGTAATGGGGATCGAATACAAACTTGTTCATAAGGAACAAAGAAAGAGCGCCTACGGGCAGGTTGAGATAAAAGATCCAGCGCCAGCTGTAATTGTCGGTGATCCATCCACCCAGTGTGGGCCCGAGAATCGGCGCCAGCAGAATGCCGATGCCGAAGGCCGCCATGGCATGCCCGTGCCGTTCCTTGGGGAAAGTTTCCAGAAGGATTGCCTGGGCCAGAGGCTGCAGTCCGCCACCTGTCAGGCCCTGGAGTATGCGAAAGATGATCAGCTGCGAAAGCGAAGTGGCCAGGCCGCAACAGAGCGAGGTCAAAGTGAATCCCGCGACGCAGGTCAGCAGAAGCCGCTTCCGGCCCACGTGATTTGCCAGCCAGCCGGAAATCGGCAACACAATCGCATTGGAAACCAGGTAGGACGTGACCACCCACGTGCCTTCCTCGTTGGTGGATGCGAGATTGCCGGCAATGTGAGGGATGGAGACGTTGACGACGGTGGTGTCGAGTATTTCCATGAAGGTCGCCAGCATCACGGAGACCGTGACGACCCATGGGTTCACATAGCGTTGTGGATTGGCATCCACCTGAGCTTGTCCCTGCCAGCGGAAGAGATCCGCGTTTCGAACTGTTCAGTGTGAAGGGGAGACCGAATCTGTGCCGTGACAAGGGTCACATAGAGCCGTGATGGTGCTTGGAAGGTGCCGACCGACTCGAGGCAAATCGTTTGCCGGGCGGCGGGTGGGCGCGCTAGCGGCGTCTGGCCCCAGGAGAAAGAGCCTTTAACCGCAAAGATCGCGAAGAAAGGCCGCGAAGTTCGCAGAGGGTTTCGAGCACAGTAGTTTCCTTCGCGTCCTCTGCGGCCTTTCTTCGCGATCTTTGCGGTTAAAGGCTTTCCGTAAGAACGGCGCGGATCAGGCTCCGCGGCGTTTCATCTCGCCGTCTTGCGAATTGCGTTACTGCAGGTGATTCGGCCGCGAAGTGGCGTCGGCCGTGCTGCTGTCGGAACGCGGAGTCAT
>JADGNP010000314.1 GCA_017883425.1 Candidatus Sulfotelmatobacter sp.
CTGAGTCCGCCGGGCAGCTTTACGATCAGTGGGACGTGGGTCGTCGAGTCATACAGAAAGATCCCATGCGTGTCTTCGTGGTGCTCTCCCAAACCTTCGCCGTGGTCCCCAACCGCGACGATGATCGAGTTGCGGTACTTGCCGCTGCTTTTGAGATACGCGATAAAGTGCGCCAACGCGGAATCCGCGTATGCGATTTCGCCATCGTACAAATGATCCTTGTATATCTGCGAATAGGGCATCGGCGGTTCGTACGGATCGTGGGGATCGTACAGGTGTACCCACACGAAGTGTGGGCCCGCCGGGTGCTTGCTCAACCATTGTTCCGCGTGTTCCACGACGTCCATGCCGCGGCGCTCGACGCGTCCCCAGCGCGACTTCGTCGACGAATGTTCCGGAAAATTATCGTAGAAATCGAACCCTCGATCGAATCCCGGGGCCAGCGTCCTGCTGTCGAGGATCACCGCGCCGATGAAGGCTCCAGTGTGAAAACCCTGCGCCTTGAGCAACTCCGCCACGGTTGGATGGACCGTTGCTAGCGGCACGGCGAAATCCGTTACCCCATGCGAGCCCGGCAGCAGTCCGGTGAGGATGCTGGCATGGGATGTGTTGGTGATGGGGCTGGGCGTAAAAGCCTGGGTGAACCGCAGACCGTCTTTCGCTAACGCGTCCAACGCAGGCGTCGCCCCATTGGTGTACCCATAGCAGTGAACGTGGTCAGCCCGAAGAGTATCGATCGTGATCAGGAAAATATCCGGGGGCGGCGTCTTCGTGGCCACGGACGAGGCCGCGGCACACAGGGCCTCCAGTACATACAGTCCGATCAGAGCGGGAAAAGCCTTCACAGGCTCATCAGCCTAGCACATCGGACGCCATCCTCACGGGGGATTGGCGGCGCGCTCTGGCGCGTAATCTCTTTTTCCCATGCCTATCTTTTCGGCTTCTCTCGCTCCTGTGCAGACTGCCCGGGCATCCGAGGCATGGCGCAAGGCGCCAGGTCGGAAAGCCAGCTTAGATTGGAACCGGCGTTGCAACTAGCTCGAGGCGCCACAATCGTGGCGCCTCGCAGCCTGAAATTAGAAGTTGAGGCGGAGGCCAAACTCCATGGTGCGTGGAGTATTTCCTTGCGCCGGCAGGGTGCCGAAACCGTCGGGACCGCCGCTGGTGTCGAGATAGTCACCCGGGCCAGGATCTTGGAATACGGGGTGGTTGAGAAGGTTCACGACCACCATCTGGAACTCGAAATTGAAGCGCTCGGTAATCTTGAAGTTCTTCCGGACGCTAAGGTCCATGTTCCAGTAGGGGAGGCCGCGTATCACGCCCCAACCGCCGTTCTTGGTGTCCAAACCCAGAATCGGCTGGCGGAACTGATCAAATGCGGCATTTCCGTCAGCGAAAAGATTGGGCAACTCACCGGCGATTTTGTGCACGCCGGTGCTGAGATGGCCGATGGGAACCGCGTTTTCAGAGTTTCCGTTTCCGAAGAAGTTGGAGGAGTCGCCTTCGCCGAATGCCTGGCCGCCGCCGTTGGCGGTGCCGAGGGTGACCGGCAAGCCACTGCCGGCAGTGAAAATCGGCGCAAACGTCCAGCCCCCGAGAACATGCCCGAGCGCCCCCTGCTGTCCTTTGTAGAAGGGAGGTGCGTAGACAAAGAACAGGTTGTAAACGATCTTACGGTCAAAGCCCGCCAAGCCGTAGGCCGTGTTTAGGTTAAACGGATCTGGGGCGGTGTCGGCGCTGGTCGCCTGGACAACCGCTCCGGTGCTGAGCGTTTTGGACCAGGTGAAGTTGGATTGAGTGGTCAGGCCATGCCAATCGCTCATCTTGAATGAGACAAAGGCTCCGTTGTAGTTTCCGTGACCGATGCTGGCATTGACGCCCACACCTGAGGTCATCTGACCGCTACAGCCGAGCTCAACTCCGGTCGGACAGTTGAAGGGTGTGTTCATCATGGTGGGTGCGCCGAAATTGAACCCGCCATTATCCAGATCACTCCACATGCTCCAGACATTCTGTCCAGTGATGTTGCCCAGTTCCTTATCAATGACCGCGGCGGTGCAATTTGCATAGGTTCCGGTTCCGTTGGAGAACGTGCCCGCGCAATACGAGGAGTTCATCGAAGCCTCGAAAAACGGCTGGGAAGAAAAGGAATTAATGTAACTCCCGTACGCCGCATTCGGGGATCCGTCGGTTAGCTTGGTTGCAGGAACGGCCGCGCCGCAAGCGCTGGTTGAGACGGCGCAACCCAATCCAACCGCAACGTTCGCATAAGCGGTTTTGAACTGTTGCCCGCCTTTCGTGAACATATAAGGCACAGCATTGATGTTGATCGGCTGGTATTCGTGTTGAATCCGGCGGCCGATATAGCCCAACTCCAACGTCATGCCCCGATGCAACTGTCGCTGGATCGTGAAATTGAACGAGTCCACGACGTTGGGCCGGAAGCGCGGATCCAGCGCCTCGCCCGCGCCGGCGGCGATGCCGTTGATACCCGGATAGAGCGGCTGCGGCAAGGTCTGGGTAATTTGGCCGTTAGCGACGGATGGAAGCGGAGCGGTCAGACCGTCAAGCCCAACGCGGAAAGCGGTACTGGGGTTGGCCCCGCCGTTACCGTTGCAGGTGACGCCGTCACTTAATGCGCCAATGCACTGAACCGGCTGTATCAAGCCGGTACCCAACAGCGGTACCAGTACGAGATCCACGCCGTTCAAACGTCCGTAGATGCGGCCATAACCACCACGAATAACCGTATCCTGGGCGCCGAAGATCTTGCCCATCGTGGAATCACTGCCAAAGTGCGGGCTCCAGGCCGCGGCGATGCGCGGGCTGAACGAACCATAGTACGGGTTGTAGGGGTACTTCCTCCCGTTCTCGGTATTGCCCACCAGGTTGAAGCCAACAATCGGATTGTAGACCTTGCCTTGCAGTGCAGCTTGTTCGCGGGAGTGCATGTAAGCCACGGTATCAACCAGCTGATTGGCTTGATCCACCAACTCGATCTGCTTGCCGTCTGCCTCCACCGGAGGCATTTCCAGCGTCCATCCCATGCCGTAAGTCAAAGTAAAGGTCGGCTTCATGTGCCAGGTGTCGCTGAAATAGACGTTGTAATAAGGGATCGTGCTCTTGTCAGACGCTGGCGTGAGCGGCGGGTTCAATGACAGGTCCGCGCCAGTACGGGTAAAGGCGATCTGGGCGATGGACACGATGCCCAGCGTAGCAGCGTAGTCTCTCCCCCAGCTTGCAGTCGAAATATCGGCCGACGGGACATAATTGGTCATGTCTACTCCGTTCCCCGCGCCGGCAGTAGTAGCGAGTTGATAGACGGGCTGGTAGTTGATACCGCCGCCGTTGTCGGTACGCTGGTGCCAGTTGAAGTTGTGCTGATAGGTACCGCCGAATGCGAACAAATGGTTCCCTCGCAGCATGCTGACATCGTCGCGAAACATCTGGTCATGTCCATCCCAGAAGCGGGTGCGGGTCTGCTGGGTGTTGACGTTGTAGGGGCTGAGATTTTGCAGTTTCGACTCGCCCAGTGGCTCCAGCGCTCCGCCTAAGCCGGCAAGTTGAATGGTATCCCCGGTCCGGTGCCAGGACCACCAATTGCGCAAGAAGCTGTAATGGATGTTGTTGGTGGTGTTGGAGCTGATGTTGGTGGTCAGCCCGGCTACGAGATACCAAGGCAGTTGCGGAGCCAATGATTGGGAAGCGGGGACACCCAGCTTATCACCGGTGAAAAAGCCGCCAACATCGACTTGGTCGTCGGTGGCGATGCCCAGTTTGAAATAGCGATAGCTGGTCGTGAAGTGCCACTTGTCGCCAAAGTCGTGGTCGAGACGAACCACTGCGAAGTTGCTGGTTTGTGGCAGGGCAAGGTTGGCCTTGAAGCCACCGATATTCCCCACGCCGCCCACCATGTCGCAACGGGACAAACCGCAGTCGCCGTTGACCTCGTTGGGTAGCGGCATATACGTGTTCCACATCTGCTGCACTAGGGTGTTGACTCCGCCCCCCGACGCCCCGCGGGGATCGCAGAGGCCTCCGGGGAACCCGGCGCAGCCCGCGTTAGCGGCGACGACCTCACCCTCGGCTGACGTCACCTGAGTGTTGTTCAGGTTGTAGATCGTGCTCACCCCAGTCGTGCCGTCAGTGAATCTCAACAACCCCAAGCGCATATCCGCCGACGGAACGATCCTTTCGAAGCTTTCCGAGTTTGGCCAGCGGTAGCCTTCGTAATTGAAGAAGAAGTAGGTCTTTCCACCCAAGAGCTTCGGCAGCAGGGTGCCGCCGATACGCCCGCCGAAGCGGCTGCGGTGCCAGTTGGGAACGGGCGTGCCCGTGAGGTTGTTGTCCCAGGTGTTGGCCGAGAAATTGTTGTCCAGATAATATTCGTAAGCGCTGCCGTGGTATGTGTTGGTTCCGCGCCTGGTCACGACCTGCACCTCGGCGCCTGCCGAACTGTTGAAGTCGGCGGTCTGGCCCGCGCTGTTTACCTTGAACTCCTCCACGCTATCGGCCGGAGTCGGCATCACGCCCGTCGGTCCCGCGGCCACTGCAAAACTCTGATTGGAAATGCCGCCAGTCGGATCACCGGCGAAACTGGAGGTGTAAACGCTCATGCTGCCGTCCATGTCGTTGGTGTTGTTGCCACCATCGAGCATGAAGCTGCTCTGGTCCACCACGGCACCAGCGACGCTGCCATCCGGGCTCACGCCCGGTTGCAGCTCAACGAAAGTGCTGACGTCGCGGTTCAGACTCGGCAAATTGTCGAGGGCAATTCCCGTGAGCGTGTTGCCCACCGTGGCATTCATGGTTTGCAGTTCCGTGCCGGCAGCCGTCACTTCCACGACGATATTGCTGCCTCCGACCTGCAAAGACATATTCACGGTCATTGAGACTCCGACCTTCACCGTGGCTTGCGTCTTGGTAGTGGAAAAGCCTTGCTTGGTGATACTGAGCTCATAGGCGCCGGGGTTAACGCTGACGAAGACGTACCGTCCCGCGTCATTGGTCATGGTGGAAAGCGCGGTCTTCGTGGAGGTGTCGGTGAGGGTGACCGTCGCGCCATTTACAACCGCGCCGCTCGGGTCGGTCACAACTCCGGCAATGGTGCCGCTATCTGTCGATTGCGCCCACGCGGGCGGAGCGCTGCTCAGCCAGAGCACGGCGGAACAGAGAAGGAGACCTGCAAACAGGGAAGAGAAAATCTGGTGGCGGACGACGCGCATAGCTAACCCTCCTGAAACGAAGAGTGATCCCGCGAAGACGACGCGGAAAATTCTGTCTTGCTACTGCTTTTTGCTAAGAGACCGTGGGAAATCGGCGCCTAGAATACTGCGTTCCAGGCGCGAAACCTTCTAATAGGTCGGGAACAATACCACCATTGAATGCACAAAAACAAGTAGTAATTGTTATGATTCGCCTTTTAATTTGAATCCATGTAAGCGGTTACACACCACCGCCCCTCGATCCGCAGCCCGGCCAGTTGCGCCTCGCCGTGCAAGACGTTCGCACAGGCCTGGTGGGAACCATCAAGACCGCGTCTCCATAGGTTCCGGCTGCCGCGAGCATAGGTCGGAGCCGATGAACGAACCTCCTGCATCCGCGGTCAGTTCGTTTTCCTGTTTTCTCCCCGAGATGCAGTGGCTCGTTCGCGGGCCGCTTCCGGGCTGCGTCCCAGGTGCTCGTAGACCTCAGCCAGCATGGAATGCAGCGCGAAGAATCCAGGCAAGCGCCCCGACGCGATTTCCAGATGCACCGCAGAAGTCTTGAAGTCGCCAGTCTTCATCAGGCTGAGACCCATCGCATAGTGCGCCCATGCGGAATCAGGCTGCAGTTCAATCGCTTTGTGCAGGTATCCGATGGCCTGTGTATATTGCTGCTGCTGCACGAGCGCAATGCCCATTCCATACTGTGCAAGGTAGATGGTGGGCTGCACAGCCAGCACCTGCCGCAGCATGGGGATCGCCTTCTCCGGCTTGCCGTCGTCCAATTCAAGAACAGCAGCGAGGGTTTTGTTGACGGCAGCGATAACTTCCTTCGGATCGGTTCCCTCGGCTGCGGCATTTACGCCCGCTCCCGCCTTCTGCAGTCCCACGTATCCCAAGGAAGCCAGTTTCTGCATCTCGCTGGAAGTCAGTCCTGAGCCGGTTGATTTGCCAGGCTCGTTCCCGAGGTGGCTGTCGAGGGCTTGCACCTGCGCGGCCACGGTCGCAAGCGTAGCCTTGGCACTCTGCGCCAGGTTGTGGGTCGCATTCGGATCGACCGACAGGTCATACAGTTCTGGTTTCGGCGCGCGAATGTAGAGATATTTTCCCGCACGCCACGACTCGAGTACGCTGCATCCGAAACCCTGCTGCGGAAGTTCGCTGCGCGAGTACGCCGGTTGCTCGGTCTGGGAACTGGCTTGAGCGATTCGCATCAGCGACTGCCCTTGCATCTGCGCGGGGACCGGGATGCCAGCTTCCGCTAACACGGTGGGCGCAATGTCCAGAAGGCGAGCGCGGTTCTTGATCTGTTTTCCGGCCATCTGGTTCTTCGGGAGTTTCAGCACAAGTGGTACATGGACGGTTTCGTC